>JBJTCW010000044.1:0-5142 GCA_046092065.1 Candidatus Nitrosotenuis sp.
AGGTAGTGCTGTGAAAATTAGCCCAAAAATAACCAGAATTACAAACTTCACGGCCTGTCTTGATTGAACCTGCTAATAAACGAAGAATTGTTTTTTCACTAGTAGATTTGGCAAATCTACCAATTTTTTTATTATTTACAAAATACAAAATCAATCAAAGGTCGCAGAGAGGCAATCCATTGCCTGACCATAGTGGAGTCATTCCCAGCTTCTCTGCGTGTTTTTTTTATTAAAATCATTTGTTTTGATTGTGGTCGGAATTAGTTTTGACGTTGTACCAATTCTCTTATTATTTTGTGCGTCATAAAAATAACATAAAGTGATGAGCGACCAAATTTTGGTATTCATGACAGGCCGCTCATCATATTTTTTCTAAATTATACATTAATCATCAAAAAATAATAAAAAAAAGAATTGTGTTTTAGAAGTATTGTGCCCAATTTCTAGCAAAGAGTTTGTCTGCAGTGTCTTGCGATACACAGATTGCAGATCCATTGCTTATTTTGGACATTAGTACTTTTTCTGCGTTACATTCTACTTCATTTGGTGCAATACCTTGACTTTGCTGCTGACGCGGAGAGTCCACATGTTCTTTGATTTTTTCTAGATGAAAGTCAACTTCTGACGTGCCATCGTCTGTTGTGATGGTCAAATGAACCACAGAATGTCCAGTTTCTTCTGGTGTGTATTGTGCCACATACATTCCTGGCATATCTTGATCTTCAACAAATTCCAGTGCAGTCATTTTGCCATTTACTGTGACATAGGATTCAAATGTTGATTCTAATCCACTAATGCCTTCGCCGTCATGTTCGTCATCGTGTGCCTCGGCATCATGGTCTTCAGAGTCGTGATCAGTGTCGTCAATTCCATACATTTCCATGATTTTATCATGGTCTTGGCTCATTTGCTCATGATCTTTTCTTATTTGCTCATGGCTGGCCAACATTGTAGTAAACTGCTCGGAAGTCATTTGGTCCTTCATTGATTCATGTTCTTGCATGATTTTTTCGTGTTCTTCCATTATCGACATGTGATCATGCATCATTTTTTCCACATCCGCCTTGTCCATGTTACCTTTCATGGCCTCATCATGTTCTTGCATGATTTGCTCATGTTCTTTTAGAACCTGTTCGTGATCTTCTTGCATGTGATCCATGGTTGCAGTTTCATTTTCATCATGTGACATTTCATCATCTTGTGTTGTCTCTTCGTTGTGTTGATGTTCTGTGGCATTTGTAATCATTATTGTGATTGCATTGTCTTGGCCAACTAGTGGGGGCTCGTTTTGCCATCCGATCTCAATTTCATAGTTGCCTACTACCTGA
This sequence comes from Candidatus Nitrosotenuis sp., assembly GCA_046092065.1. Taxonomy (GTDB): domain Archaea; phylum Thermoproteota; class Nitrososphaeria; order Nitrososphaerales; family Nitrosopumilaceae; genus Nitrosotenuis. Next base: position 1,329 of record JBJTCW010000044.1, read on the forward strand.
GACTTGTGGGCTGATGCACCACTTGCCAGTCCAAGCGCAAGTACAAATGCGACAAAAATAGCTAGTTTCTTCATTACCCAGATTTGTTTTGGAACCATAGATTAACAGATTGGTAGAACTATCAAAGAAGATTTTCAGCCGAGCCGAGAATCCAAGAGACTTTCACGATAGGTTTTGGAATTTTTTTCTCACCAGAATGATTGGTATTGTGGCCAGACTCATTATCAACGGCGCTACAAAACCAAACTCTGGTACAACCGCTGTTCCAACAATAGTAAGCGACGAAGTACCATCCGGTAAGTCCATTTGCAATGTATACGAATCAGACGTAGACGATACAACACGATAATCAATTGACCTTTGTGGAGATGCTGTAACTAGGACAACAAACTCATCACCTACTGCATCAACAAGACTTCTCGGTATCTGTATTGTCGCCTGTCCTTCGGAAACGCCAGATAGCAACAAAGTGACAGATTTTGATTGTTCGTCTACTTGTAATCCAGAGATTGCCCCAAGCATTTCATATTTTATTGGGAATTGTATGTCATTGTATGAAACTATTTTGGTTCCCCCATCAAACTTGACAGTATATTCTGCAGGGTTGATTGTTGCCTCTGTTGGAGTCAAATGATCCATGGATTCGGCAGATTCTGAATACCACGGAACAACTTTGCCAGATTGGCCAGTTATAGTGACAGTCTGAGCAAGAGTATACTTGGAGTCATCAACTGATACTCTAAAGTAGGTCTCGCTTTGATCTATTGGTACCTCAAAGACATACTTGTTCATATCTGAGTGGCTTTGCTTGTTGAATACAACAAATGGATTGATTTTTGCAAGTGTCGCAGTGTGCAACCCAGAGACACGTCCGTGGATTTGTACCTCTAGATCATCTGCAGGTCCTGTTGTTCCAACTATTATTTGTGCAAGGCCAGTCTGCAATGAATATTGAATTTCGTATATTGTCAGCTGTTTTGTTATTTCCATTATTGCATGCTCGTGTGGATGGTCTCCTGGCTCACCCATGTCATGTTCTGTAGAAGTATGAGTATGAGACGTATGGGAATCATGAGATGAATCATGTGTAGAGTCATGCGAGCTTGAATCATGATTGTGATCAATTATTGCGCTTCCTGTTCCAACCAGATATGTCGAAAAGTGGTCAACGTTTACTGAATACGTACATGTGTGCGTGCCAGTTGAGGTCGGAGATACACCGGATGCTACAGTGTGCCAGTGTGAGCCATCTTGCAGATACAATGTTACGCCATCAGGGCATGTCGAGCCCACTTTTTCAAGCGTGAATGTTATGGTAGGCTGTTCACTGTACGTGTTAGAATTCGAAAAATCAATGTCTCCGGTTGCTTGAAAATCAAGGTACATTCCGACAAATCCAGACGGAATGGATGGTTCACCTGATGGAATTTTATTATTGACCTGGACTGTCACTCCTACGTTTGTTCCATGTGTGTTTATCGGCAACTTGATTGCTTCCAAAAGTGGATGATCTGTTCCCTGATCAACCTTATCTGCTCTGATTACAACATTGGATCCTGGCACAATAGAATCCATCACTGGGGTCATGATGAAATTTCCTCCCCCGCTAGATACTGGCGCTACATAGACAGGAGGCATGAATGCAGAACTGCTACTAAGCGAGGTTGGCGGGGAATATGTCGGAATACCAAGATTGTTAATTAGTGTGCTAGGAGTGGAGCTTGGAGAAAATGTCTGCGTAAAAACAACATGATCAGGCGGAGTCGCAGTCAGTATTTGCGATACTGTAACTACTTTTGCAGGAGGTAGATCATTTGCGTTTGATATAGAAACACCTTTGATCTTTGCCCCGCCAGTATTTTTTAGCTTGTTAATTGTGGCGTCATCTATGTGCGGTGGCTCTATTGTAGTTGAGGTGGATCCTGTAAAGTTGACAAACGTCTGTGTTATGTAGGCAAATCCAGTAGTTCCAAAAATATCATCTGAGGCTTCTGGGTATTGCGCAAGGCCATAGCCAGAACTACCTTTGACCTGCATTACACTGTATGTGCCGTTGTTTACGCCAACGATTTCAATAATTCCAGGCGTTGGATCAGAGTCGAATATCCCATCATCAGTCACTATAAAATTGAACCAAGTTGTCAGGTCCAGATAGTCAGTTGCATTTGTTGTATGCGCAAATGGGTTTGGAGTTACAATAAACGTGGAATTTCCACTCAAGTACGGATTGTCCTCGGTTTGAAAATTGTATATTGTCAGGACTTGGGTGCTTGTGTTGTTCATGCATCCTGAACAGTTTTTTGTAGTTGTTTCTCCATTTACATCATGAAAACTAACTAAGAATAATGTAAAACCGACTAAAAGAAACATTAGCTTGTATGAAATGAAACTTTCTTTACAGTAAGCATGTGAATTCCTTTTTCTCAAACATTTTCAAAAATAATTTTGCATTGATAAGGCTTCTAGTAGAAATACAAAACAGAAAGCTAATGAAATTCAAAGCTTACGCTAAACAAAATTAGAAAAATAAAAAAATAAAAAATTAATGGCCGTGAGGCGTATCAATCTCTACGTTTGGATTTGCCAGTCCACTTGGTGGGAATGTTGGTGTTATCAGATATGGAGATCCCGGTGCATAAGAGCTTGCAAATCCTCCTGGGCCATAATGATTTGGCGGATTGATATCACCTAGAACTTGTAGCAAGGTAAACGACATTGCATTACCAGTTCTAAATACAACATTTTTCTGTCCTTGGTTTAGAAGTCCAATATCAGTGATTCTTGGCGCTCCGGGTTGCCCTACGTTTGAAAGGTCAACTGCTGGAATGTGAGAATGATACACACATGTATTGCCAGGGCTTGATGCGTGTGGAATGTAGTTTAGTTGTGCTGGTGCAACCCATGTTCTCTCAGGTAGCTCGTCTACATGACCAGCTATAGGCGTAACCAGTGGTTTTCCGTTTGCATCGCATGGAATCCTGACCAAAAGATGTCCAGATACGTAGTTTGGACTATAGTCAACTAGTGGGAAATAGTCACCAGGTCTCAGAACTTGGCCTGCCAATGGAACCGTGACAGCTGTAGGCAAAGTTCCTGCAGCTGCTCCCTGTTCAAAACCATGGCTTCCTATTGCCCAGTTATATGAAAATCCTGTTGTTGCTATTGTGCCCGCAATGATTACAAGATATACTATCTTGTTGTCGATTTTCTTCATTTGAGATATCGATTTAATTTTTGTTTATAATATTTCTAGTAGAAATGCAAAACAACTTTTTTTGTTCTACCAATTTTGTTTAATACGCAAGAAATTTTTCCTAGTTAAGAAATGACGCAAAAAAATAGCTCAGTACTGTTAGCGCTATTAGCAATAATTGGTGTATCTTTTCTTGTAGCATCAATGCCTAGCGCATCAGCACATTTGAGCTTTGATGTCAAACCAGGTGCAAACGTAAATCAGACAATAAGGGTGACCATAGGTGAGACTCAAGAGCCGGTATTCACGGATGAATATGGTAATCTCGAGCTTACTATAACGCATAGACTTAGCAATCTGAGAGTAGGTAATGCACATTTGAGCCAAACTAGTACAACCACACAGAAAATGTTTGTAGACACATACTTCTATCCAAGTAACACCCTAGTAGTAGTAGGCACTACCACCCCATCAATAAGTGGTGGAGTTCCAGCAATGACTGGATGTAGTGGTGGAACACAAGAGCCATTCAACTGTTTGCCAGCTAGCGGTTGGACAGACAAAAGATTGAAAATGAATTTGTCTCCAATCAGTGTCAATGAAGGCGGTACGGCAGGACAA
>JBJTCW010000045.1:0-1773 GCA_046092065.1 Candidatus Nitrosotenuis sp.
TCTTAGCTGACAGTTATGTCTACAGATACTGGTGGGCTCAACGCTGTTGGATTATCAACACTTTCCCATACAAACACTGTTGCAGTGTAAGTACCGGATGCTGATGGAGTCCAAGACAATGCTGGGCTGAATGATTGACCTTCTGATAATGAACCTGTAATCCATGCCAGTGAAACAGTAACTCCGTTTTCATCCTGGATCTGTACCAAGTATGCAAATGCTTGCTCTCTGTCCTGACCGTTGTTCAATTCGGCTGTGATTTGTACCTGTTGGTCTACGGATACCTCATCTAAGGTATTGCCGAAGGCGTCAACAACTCTTGCGTTAGCAGCTGGTGCTCTCTCAAGAGGTGGTACTACAGTACCGATGAACGAAGTGCCAGTAATGTCGAGTTCATCTGCAGTTGTGTATGGATCCGGCAGGGTGTTATCTTTGTAAACTGCTGTGACGGTGTCACCTTCTGCGACTCTGAGTCTTGAACCGGAAGAACTATCGTCGGTTGTGAAGAACACAGTACCTTCGAAGATTCCAGTTGCCTCATTAGTCTCAGTTACAGTTAAGCTAATTCCACCTGCGTCGGAATCAGAGTAAACATCAACTTTAAAGTTGTCCACTGATTCTGGTCTCAAATTCATATCTGGATCAATTATTCTAATTACACCCTGACCTGATGCTGGGTACGATGCCTCTAACCAAGAGACTTCTGCGATGTTCCATCGAATTAACGCAGAGCCGACAACTGTTTCATCCTCTGTATATTCAAAGGATACTGAAATACCATCATCGTCTGTTGCCTTTAAGAAACCGTTGGTTGGACCAAGGTCACTTGAAGTGGTATCAGATGAGGATACACCAGTAAATGCTGGTGCATCGTAACCGCTGGTGTTTCCAGTTGTGGAATCACCATCAGCATCGAACGCGAATCCTGTGAGAATTACTTCTCCAGTGAATATTCCCGTATCGCTGCCGGTTTCGGTCAAATGATATTCAGTTAGTTTGCCTTCTCTTGTTGTAATTCTGACTTCGTCATCTGCTGTATCGCCTACTGTGTCGACGAGGTTTGTATCCATGTTATGGTCAGGTGCTATTACAGTAATGTACACTTTATCAGTCCATGTGTAGACTTTTTGATCAAGTTCTACGGTTGCTCCGAAGTTTGAAGTAAAGATTGTCAAATTGACATCTTGACTTTCATCACCAACGTGGTCTGCGCCAGATGGTCCGTGGTCAGTGTATTCCAGTTCGACCTTTTCACCTCTATTGAGGAGAGTTTGGTCTAACGTTGATGGAATTTCTAACACGACCTGGAAGATACCAGTGCTGTCTCCAGTTTCTCTGAGGACAGATGGTTCTGCATCCCATGTATCGGTTGTTTCACAGCCACCTACGGTCTTTTGATCACCGATTGTACAGGTTGCTGCGTCGGAGTCCCATTTGATCAAGTCAAGGTCATATGATTCGGCAGAATCTGAGTCTCTATCAAAGTCAGGCTCTATGAGTGTTAAGATCATATCGCTTCCAATGATGTAGACAGATTTGTCGGATTGTAATGCGCCGTTTCTTAGATCAAATGTTGCAGAATCGCTTGATGTATTTGGTTGACCAGATGCATCGGTTGGGTCTCTGTATTCTACTGTGACTATGTCACCTTGTAGGATACAATAAGAGCCTGATGATGCTGCCTCTTCAAATCTATTCAGTTGAGATGTTGATCTCGTACTGTTGTTTGCAGAGACGTATTTCTGGGTTGAGGTGCTTGTGCCGGATGGGCAG
>JBJTCW010000046.1:0-6873 GCA_046092065.1 Candidatus Nitrosotenuis sp.
CAAGTCAGGATAGTCATATTGGTTCAAAATTGGGTTGATTCCATTTTGTATTACAGATACCATTGATTTTGCGCACATGACCGCATTGTCTGCCGGCTGGAGCTGGCTTTCGTCTGCTGGAAAATATCCAATTACTGCATCACCTACGAACTTTAGGACCATTCCGCCGTGGTGTCGAATTGTCTGCGCCATCTCTTGTGCAAAGCATGTGATAATAATTGCAACCTTGTCTTCTGGTAAATCCAGTGTGATTTGTGTAGAGCCTACCAAGTCCACATATATCACGACCATCTTCATTCTGGAAAAGACATTTCTTCTCAGAAATACATCCGATTCGTCTTCTTGTGGAGAATACTCGTATCCGCTTTTTAGCGACTTCCAGACTCGGTTCTGTGTTTCCTTTATCATTGTCTCAGAGTCTACTACTCGCTCTGTAGACTTTGAGAGCATCATGTCTACGACATCGTAGCTTTTCTTTGCCTTTTTTGGCACTGGCTTTTCTGCTGGGGTTTTCTCTGGAGTACTCATGATACCAACCCTAGTCTAGTGGAAAACTCGTAGAGCATTTTGGACATCTTGCTCTTTTTCCTTTATAAGTAAAGTCATAATATTCAATGATCTCCACGCTACAGTTCGTGCATAAAAGCTTCCGCAGTGCCAACTTCAAGTAAAATTATGCCTATTTTGTATTTAAGAGATTGGTACAAAACAGCACTGCAAAACATTAGGATTTTTAGGCTCACAAAGGGCTTGAGTTTTGTGCGCCTAGGCAGTAAATCCAGTGATGAGTTTTTCGGGGTTTTAGCCCAAAAATCCGACCAGATTAGCCAGTTATTCCAAAAACAGATTGACTCGCTGGTCAAGCCCACATCAATCAAGGTGATGCTTGGTGATACAACCATCATAGACCAGAACACATTTGATCCGGAAGCAGTCGCGGGATTCTTTGGCAAGACTCTCAATAAATTATCCCAGTGGAAATCAGATGGAATCACCACTACATCCGATGAAGACTTGAGGCGTGTCTTTGTCAAATTAGAAATCCCAGTCAAAAACTATACCATACTATGGCACATGGCATTACAATATCACGCGTTACTATACTACAAGCCTGACAACAAGGTCCAGACTGTCCAAAAAGAGCTAGCAGGGATAATAGATAACACAATAAACAAGGAAAAAGAGCTTGCCGAATTGACAGATTCCATGATTCGTGAAAGACTTGCGGCAATGGGCCACAAAGACTTGGACGAGCAGAAATTATTTGAGGTGTTATTTGACAACGACAAGCTTCGAGATGAGATAACTACAGAAACTGACAAAAAGACAGACTATGATTTTAAGGCAAAGGACCAGAGAAAAAAAGACCTCTTCAAGGAATTGGACAATCTACTTTTGGAAGCATACACAACAACTTCAGTTCTGATTGATGAGAACAGATTGGTAACAGGGGAAGAAGGATGTGTCTGCACATTTGATTTGGATTTTGTCAAGAACAAGAAAAAAGAAGCACTCTTTGATCCAAAAAGAATCACGGATGAAACAAAACAAGAAATCATAAAAATCCTAGATGACCTAGCATCAGCTCTGAGCAATTAAGAAATTTTATAACTCACAAAACAATTACGATAACAAAGATAGCCAAAGGAACAATGAACTACAACTAGTTCAAGGGGAGAACGTTCCTTTGACTAACTATATGCGATCATCGTCATTATATTTAAGATATGTGCGGTTTTTCGTGCCTAAATCAGAACAGCCCGGATTTTCCCACTTTGTCAACAATATGTACACGAAATTAAATATACCAAGGAACAGGCGAGCTATTCTATTGAACCCAAGATATGAGGACATTGTAAAGATTAGAAATTCTTATGGTAATGTGGTCCGCAAGACCCCACTTGTATATTCAGAGACATTTAGCAAAATGACCGGCTCCAAAGTATACATGAAGGCCGAGTTTGCGCAAAAAACCGGCTCATTCAAGCTAAGAGGCCCATATGCAAAGATACACTCCATGTCTGCATCAGAAAAAAAGCACGGAGTCATTGCAGCTTCTGCAGGAAACCATGCACAAGGCGTTGCATACGCATCAAAGCTAGAAAAAATCCCATGTACTATAGTTATGCCAATTACTGCATCACCTGCCAAAGTAGCTGCAACCAGAGGATATGGTGCCAAGGTAATCCTAGAGGGAATAAACTATGATGAATCCTGGGCAAAAGCACAGCAGATTTCAAAAAAGACAGGCGCAAAAATAATCCATGCATTTGATGATCCTCAGATCATTGCAGCAAACGGTGCAATAGGCCTGGAAATACTAGAGGATCTGCCAGACGTTGATGAAATCTATGTACCAATAGGTGGTGGTGGACTAGCAGCTGGAATTTTACTTGCAGTCAAGACAAAAAAACCAAACATCAAAGTAATCGGTGTTGAATCCAAGGCATTTCCTGCAATGAAAAATTCCATTAAAGCGAAGAGGCTTCAAGCAGTAAAAGGCCAAAGAACCATAGCTGATGGAATAGCAGTAAAGATGCCTGGCAAAAACACGTTCAGAATAATCAGCGAGCTAATCGACGATATTGTATTAGTGGATGATACCCAGATAGTAAAGACAATGTTTCTTTTGATGGAGCGAGCTAAAATGGTAGTCGAGCCAGCAGGCGTAGTTGCATTGGCCTATCTTCTCAATTCCAAGTCATCCCCAAACAAAAAAGTCGTGCCGGTATTGGGTGGAGGAAACGTCGACATGTATCTTTTAGGACAAATAGTATCCAAGGGACTAGCCACGATGAGCAGACTAGTCAAGATGTTCATTTTGCTCAAAGACAAGCCAGGAGCACTAAAGGAGGTAGTAGACGAGATTGCCTCATTGTCTGTCAATATTGTAGAAGTGACACATGACAGGCTAAGCTCGGAAATCGATGCTGGCACCGCAGGTGTTACCCTAAGCTTGGAAATGGAAGGAAAGGAGCATGCTCAAAAGCTAGTTGCTCACCTAAAATCAAAGAACATTCAATTCAAGATTCTTACTTGAATTTTTTTGCAACAAACTTTACCAAGCCCGACTTTTTGAGCTCGTCCGATTCTGCTAGTACTGATTGATGTTGTTTTTCTTTGAACTTTTTCAGCTTGGGCTTTAGCTCGGAAAATTCTATCGATAAAATCTTGACTGCATAAAGGCCCGCATTGGCAGCTTTGTTTACTCCCACTGTTGCAACCGGCGAGCCGTTTGGCATCTCCACTATTGACAATAATGAATCCATTCCGCCAAATGCAGAAAACTTGAATTCTTTTTTGTCGGACTTGTCATTATACACCATTATTGGTACAGCTACTACTGGAAGTATAGTATGTGATGCAATCATGCCAGGTAAATGCGCAGACCCACCAGCTCCTGCGATTATCACCCGGAATTGGTTTTTTTCTGCATATTTTGCATATTCTTCCAATCTGGTTGGAGTGCGATGAGCTGAAACAATTTGATCTTCATGTGATATGCCAAAGTCATCCAGGACTTTTGCCGCATTGTGCATAATTTTGCTATCAGAGCTGGAGCCCATTATAATTCCGACTAGTGGTTTTTTTGGCAACATTATCTGAAATGATGGTTGGGCTGCTTTTAACAATATCTGATTGCGCAACTATTTTTAGTAGAGTGAGTGGGACACAAAACGATGAAGGTCTTGGGGCTTATCGGTGGAGGACAGCTTGGGATGATGATCACAGAAGCTGCCCAAAAAATGCCGGACCAGATTTCCAAAGTCGTTGTATTGGACCCGACTCCAAACTGTCCCGCTGCAAAGGTTGGAGCAGAGCAAATCGTGGCTGATTTTAAGGATGAAAAGGCAATTTTGGAGCTTGCTGATAGGTGTGATATTGTAACATACGAGATAGAATCTGGAAATAGCGGAGTCCTAAAAAAAGCAGAATCAAAGGTAATCATAAACCCATCACCTGAAACCCTTCGAATAATCCAGGACAAGTTTTTGCAAAAATCATTTCTCCTACAAAACAACCTTCCAGTTCCAGAATTTGTGGAAATAAGCTCACTTGATGATCTCAAAGAAAAGATAAAAAAAATCGGCTATCCGGCTTTGCTAAAGGCAAGACGTGATGCATATGACGGGCGAGGCAACTATAAAATAAAATCCCAAGACGAGCTAGAAACAGCATACAACACTTTTGCGGGAAAACCAATGATGCTCGAAAAGTTTGTCAATTTTAAGATGGAAGTATCAGTAATTGCGGCAAGAAACACTAATGGACAAATCGCTACATATCCACTAGTAGAAAACATTCACGAGCACAACATCCTCAAAGTAACAATAGCACCTGCCAGAGTATCAGAATCAGTATCAAAACAGGCAGAAAAAATAGCACATGACACCATGGCAGTGTTGCATGGCGCCGGCGTTTTTGGAATAGAAATGTTTGTCACCCAAGATGACAAAATAATCATAAACGAGATTGCGCCAAGGGTACACAATTCTGGTCACCACACCCTACAGTCAAGCCAGACATCACAGTTTGAGCAACACCTAAGGGCAATACTTGGCTTGGAGTTAGGCAGTACCAAGCTAATCCACCCCACAATAATGTACAATATTTTGGGAACCGATGAATTTTCAGGAAAATACAAGATTGCAGATTTTGGTGCAGAAAACCTCTATCTGAAAATGTACGGAAAAGAGGAATCAAGACCGCAACGGAAGCTTGGTCATTTCAATCTGGTTGATTCCAAGGACTCACTCGGTATCAACGGGCTCTTGGAATTATTAGAGTCAATCAAAAAGCAAATCAAGTTCATCAAAGTTTGACCAATTCCTCTATACTGAATATGGCTCAAACTAATATACCAGTTTTGTAATGATTTCATACCTATGCAGAACAGGGACGAGCTAATCACCATGCTAAAGCATTTTGACTTGGATGATATTGACGCCCAACTATATCTTGGATTATTATTGCAATTGGTGCAATGATTAGGGCAATTCCTGTTTTGATGAGATCACCTGTAATGTCCTTGCTAAATGTGATATGAAATGACTTTAGCTTGCTCTTGTACAGAAAATTCTTTTTGCCATTCTCTGCAATATGCCCAGATATTCGAATCATGTTTTCTTCCAGCAAATGATGAACCTTGCGGTATATCGTAGTCAATGGGATTTGCGTTTCTTCAGATATTTGTAGTGCAGATTTTGGATTCTCCATTATTGATGATAGTATGATTCTAGTATAATTGTCAGAAAAGATCTGAAGTGCCTTTTGCTTTTGCTCATCCTCATCTATTACAATTTCACGCAACGTATCGGAAGACACGGACGTTGTAGTTTACGCATCGGTCATTTTTAAAGATACGATCAGGATCCGAATTAGGATCCATTCCATTAGCACCGTTTATTAGGAAATTATCTTGAGTCAGTTCAATGGCAATCAAAGCTGCACTAGTCATAACAGCAATCTCAATTGCATTGCTTGCAATTTACGGAGCAGATGCAGCATCCAGTCATGGTACAGAACAAGGATTCATCCCAGTTGATCATAAAATCCGAGGAATAGCACTGGGCGGACCGGCAATGATTTTGCCAATTATCGCATTCTTCATATCAAGAAAGGAATCATCAAAACCACTTGCAATAATGCTGTTTGTTACCGGCATAATGATAATAATCGGAGGACTAGTCTTTATGGCAATGCCTCCATCTAACCAGCCAAGAAACGCAATGGCCGAAACCGGACCATTGTTTGCAGTCGGAGCATTCCAAATAGCTCTTGGCGCAGTAAATCTTAGAAAATGACCGTTTGCGCAAAATGCGGCAAAGAATCAGACGCAACCTATGATTGCACCCACACCAACGATGCAGAGTTTTGCGTAGAGTGTTATACTGAACTACATTACTATCTGACAGAGAAATGAACGAAATAGCAAGTGTAGCCCAGTGGCTAATCGAGTTTGTATCACAGTATCTGTATGCCGGAGTTTTCATAGGCGGAATAATCTGCACCAGTCTTCCTGTACTTCCAAGTGAGGTCCTCTTTCCACTGGTAGGATTTACTGCGGCCCAGAGCCACATGAGCATCTTTGAAGCAATACTATTAGGAATAATCGGCGGAGCCGGAGCTACGGTTGCATCCATAATACTATACTTTGCATCCCTCAAGCTAGGTCGGGAAAAAATTGTCAAGTATCTGGCAAAAACCAGGATATCGGAAAAAAAGATAGCAAAGGCAGAGCAATGGTTCCAAAAGTATGGCGAGAAAATGGTATTCATATGTAGAATGGTCCCAGTTCTCAGGGAACTGATTTCAATTCCTGCAGGCATACTAGGAATGAGGCCGGCAAAATATTTGGCCTATACATTTGCAGGATCGTGTATCTGGAGTGTAGCATTGACCCTAGGCGGATATTACTTTGGAAAAAACATTCATCTTTTCTAACCATAGATTTTAAGATGCGCCAATATCACAAAAGAGCATGCAGGCAATCATACTAGCTGGAGGCCTAGGCAGTAGGCTAAAGCCAATCACAGATTATGTCCCAAAGCCGCTAATTCCAATAAACAACATTCCACTGATAGAATGGCAAATTAGGCAATTGCAAAAATTCAAGATAAATGATTTCATTATTTGCACAGGATACAAGACTGACCAAATAGAGGACTATCTCCAGCACAAGGATCACTTTGACGCAAAGATCCAGTATTCCGTGGAGTCATCCCCATTGGGAACAGGTGGTGCAATAAAAAAGGCAGGTAAACTAATCAAGGGAAAATCATTTCTAGTGACAAACGGCGATGTCATTACAAATTTAGATATCAAAAAATTATTCGCCCATCCAAATTCAATTGCGCTAATTGAGCTCAGAAC
>JBJTCW010000047.1:0-3178 GCA_046092065.1 Candidatus Nitrosotenuis sp.
AACTGACTCAAACAGCGGATACTGACACGAGATTTGTAAACAGACTGTCTGGATTGACAGGAACTAACCAAATTGGTATGGTATTCACATTTGATACTGTTACAGGTGTAAACACAGGCAACTCTATGCCGATCGTCGCTGACTTCTTCTCATTTGGGTACAAAAATGATGGCCTAACTGATGCAGATAGAGTCAACAACATGATCGTCAGAATCGAAGCCGAAGAAACGGGTGATAATACAGGAGTCTTTGAAGGTTCACTGAAATTTGTCGCACTAAACCAACTCAACATACTAACCGCAAGTACATACACAGGCCTTACCACAATCGGTGACGACCCGTCGTTTGTACTACACGATGATATGGATGGGAATGACGCACCAAGAGTCAGCTATAATGACTTAGGTGCAGATGGTGTAGTCACACAAGTCTCAGCCCAACAAGATGCCCCAACACACTCTGGTGTTGTATCATTTGACAAAGCAACATACAAGATTGCAGATACAGTTGTAGTAACATTGGCAGACCAAGATCTAAATACTAGCGTCGATCTACTTGATATCTATACAGTAGTTAATTCTACTACCGATTCAGTAGACGACACCGTAGGAAAGATCAACATGCCAATATTGAGCAATAACGATGCACTCGGAAGATTACTCGACGTCACATTTGATGATTCAAGATGGGCGTCTACCCGTGCAGGTTCTGGATGTGATAATTCATTATCCTCAGGAACAAGAGGCTTATTCGATACAGGTTTCACCCTTGTCGAAACTGGCCAAGGAACGGGTATATTCATGGGTGACTTCCAAGTCCCAAGCAAAGTGTGTAACACTTCAGCTGGTACATTAGGTACAGCTGTTAACGCACAAGGCTTAGACATGGAAGTAAACTATGTCGACTTTAGAGACGCATCAGGACAAACAATTGAGGTCGGTGACGGCGCAGGTATTAGAGCAAACACAGGTTCAGTCAGCTTAGACAGATCTGTTTATCCAGTACCATTCGGCAGCACCGATGACTTTACGACACAAACGGCAAAAACTGCACCAGACGGAAGATCAATTTTCCCAGTCCACACAAAAGGAATTGGAACAAACATTGACTCTGCCGAAACACTGGGTGACGGAGTAGTAACGCTTCACATACAAGTGACAGACGGAGACTTCGACACATCAGCATCTGGTGAAGACAAAATTGCCGAAAACGTTACCAGTACTAACAAAGGACCAGTAAAGATTACTGTCTCTAGAGGACAGAGCTCTATGATCCTAGGTTATGCAGGTGGCACAGTCGCAAGCACTGGATTAATTGATGCTACAGGCGATAGCACTAGCACCAGTTCATCATCAATCAGACAAATAGGTCCAATCACAGAGACTTCACCTTCAAGTGGAATCTTTGAGTTTGTACTAGAAGTCTTGTACACTGATGGTCCAAGTTCAACAAATTGTCCAACTACTCTATCTACAACTGGATTTAGCTCACTAGCCACTCCAAATACTAAATCAACTGTTACATCAAGATTTGATGCTTCTGCCTCATCTGGATCATATTGTATCCTACAAGGTGATATCATCACAGTAGAATACACCGATTCAGCTGACGCATCAGGCAATACAAATACAGTAACAGACTCAGCAACATTTGACCTAAGAAACGGTGCATTACAATCTGACAAATCTGTCTATATCATTGGATCAGACGCGATCTTGACTCTAATCGAGCCAGATCTTGACCTTGATTCAGAAATGGCAGAAACATATGATCTGGATCTCATTGAATGGGATTCAGACGCAGCTAACATCACCATGGGTAACCTAGGTGGTACTACAAATGCTGCCGCATTCGATCCAGAGCCATCTGACTTTAGAGAAACTGGTGATAACACTGGTATATTCCAGGTTGTTGTCGAAATTCCAGCAACTCTAAGCTCAACTACTCTGAATAGAGGCGAGACAATTAAGCTTGAATACACCGACCACGGTCCATCTGGCGCTAAGTATGTTGGTGAAGAGACCCAAGACGTCAATGCTGAAATTTTCACATCAAACTTTGGTGCGACAATTGAGCTTGACCAAAAGGTCTACACATGGACTGACAAAGTATACATCACAGTAATTGCACCTGACCAAAACATGGACAGCAACCTAATCGATGAACTCGGAAATACAAACACCGATCCATTGAAGGTAGCTACCAGATCGGAAAACATCAACAAGTACAAGCTTGTTGAAACCGGTACTGACACTGGAATCTTCACAGGCGAAGTAATCCTTACAGGATTCGCTTCCCATGATGCTGACGGTGACGGAACAACAGGTGATACAACGGGTACGACCAGCGCAGATAGCACTGGTCCAACCAATGGACAATTAACTGCTAAATCAGATGATGGTCTAACAGTATCCTATGAATTCTCAGAGGATCAAACTGTTGTAGGATCAGCATTGATTAGATGGAATATTGGCGAAGTCTCATGGGCAGAAGCTAGCTACCCAGCTAGTGGAACAGGTATAGTGAGAATAGTTGATCCTGATATGAACTTAAAACCAGAAGCAGTAGACAACTTCAAAGTAAACGTCTGGTCCGATTCGGACGCAGGCGGTATTGACTTGACTGTAACTGAGACTAATGAGGCAACTGGAATCTTCGAGGGCACTGTGTCATTCACAACCGTCGACAGCTCATCCGGTCACAGACTCAGAGTCGCAGAAGGTGACACCGTCACAGCAGAATACGAAGACAATACATTACCAGATCCATACACAAATGCAGATGAACTCGACATTACTGGCACTTCGTTCATCGGAACTGTAGTACCACCTCTTGAGAGAGCACCAGCTGCTAACGCAAGAGTTGTTGACGCCTTCGGCAATACCTTAGATGAGGTATCCGCAGACCAACAGGTACAAATCACAGCCGAATTGAACAACGGCCAGGACAGAGAGCAACCATTTGCATACTTGGTACAGATCCAGGATGAAAACGGAGTTACAGTCTCACTAGCATGGATTACAGGTTCACTATCTGCAGGTCAATCATTCAGCCCAGCATTGTCTTGGACTCCATCAGCATCCGGTACTTACACTGCAACAGTGTTTGTATGGGAAAGTGTTGATAATCCAACAGCGTTGAGCCCACCAGTATCTGTAGACATAACTGTCAGCTAAGA
>JBJTCW010000048.1:0-3122 GCA_046092065.1 Candidatus Nitrosotenuis sp.
CTTCTATCCAGTAGATGCAAGACATTCTGGCCGAGACTTGGTTCCAAATCATTTGACATTTTTTGTGCTAAATCATGTTGCGATATTTCCAGAAGCATTATGGCCAAAACAGATTGTTGTAAACGGTTCTGTTCTCATGGACGGCAAGAAAATGTCAAAATCCATGGGAAATATCATCCCATTAAGAAAGGCAATTGCAGATTATGGTGCAGATCCAATCAGACTAGCCATAATCATTTCTGCTGAGCTGCTCCAGGATGCAGACTTCAATCTGGAATCAGTCAATACAATCAAGAGCAAGCTAGAAGCAATCTACGAAGATTGTGCCAAGTACAAGCCTGGCATGCCTGCAAAACTACAATCCGAAGACAGTTGGATTTTGGGAAGATTGGATCATTTGATCAACCAAACTACGGGTTCGGTAGAAAAAATGAGATTGCGAGAGGCATTACACCATATTTTGTTTTCATTTGAATCTGAACTGCAATGGTATCTCAAAAGAATAGAAGCCAAAGGAAGAACGGACATTTCAGGAATTTTGCACAAAATACTAAGTGTACGAGTCGCAATGTTATCGCCATTTGCACCACACATAGCAGAAGAAATGTGGGAAAGACTAGGAAACTCTGGTTCTGTGTCTAGATCAGCTTGGCCTGCACCAAACAATTCTGCAGATTCCAACTCGATTCAATCCGAAGAATTACTCCAATCAACACTAGAAGACATCAAAAATGTACTCAAAGTTACAAAGATCACCCCACAAAAAATTGTTCTATACACTGCAGATTCCTGGAAGGTAAAGGCATTCCAAAAAATTGCATCCAGTGTTGTATCTGGCCAAACAAACATTGGTATTATAATAAAAGACCTGATTGCAAATCCAGAAACCGAGAACATCAAAAAAGACCCAGACTTTGTCAAAAAATCCGTCAATTCCATTCTAGCTGAATCTGTAGAAATGCGCAAGCTTCGAGTGGAACTAGAACCAATCAACGAAATTACAATACTATCAGCTGAGCTGTCAACTCTGGTCAAAAAGGAGTTTGGAGTTGATTTGCAGGTGTTTGCCGAGTCGGATTCTTCAAAATATGACCCAAAGAACAAGGCAAGAATGGCTCGACCGTTCAAGCCAGCATTATTCATAGAATAATCTCACATTCTATTTATTAGAGATTGGAAAACTGCAGCTTGATGAAAATAGCTGTAGTTGGAATTGGGGTTGCCGGCGGATACTTGGTTTCTAGGCTCAAAAAAGACCACGAAGTTGTGGGCTATGAGCGTATGACTGAGGAAAACCATGATTCCATTTGCGCATGGGGTACTTCGGCAAACGAAATGAGAGACCTTTGTGCAAAGTCAGAAATTAACTTTGATAATTTCATCTTACATCATGGATAAGACATGCATATCGACATGAATAGTGGTGAGAAATTCGACATTGGCCTAAAGGGCTTGGTTACTTTTGATAAAATTGGTTTAATCAAAAAAATGTCTGAAGGTGTCAAGATTCACTATGGAGTTGCGCCAAAGCTGGAAGAGCTTGAAAAAGAATTTGACATTATTGTAGACTGTACTGGATTTTATCGCGGATACTTGCCAAAAATTAAAGAGGATTTCTTTTTGCCAACATACCAATACAAAATACAATATGACGGAAAGGTTCCAATTGATGATTTCTTTGTAAAGCCATTTGCAAAGATGACTGGATATTTCTGGTATTTCCCATTAAACGACAATATGGCCCACATTGGTGCAGGGGACTACAAGAAAAACCACATTGTGGAAACTGACAAGTTCTTCAAGCAATATGGCGGCAAAATTACAAAAACTGTTGGACGTCCAATCAGACTTGCTACTCCGAATCTTTGCGAGCCATTCTATCATGGTAAAGTAATAGGTGTTGGAGAATCAATCGGCACTGTCTATCCGTTGCTAGGCGAGGGAATTATCCCCAGTATGATTTGCGCAGACATTTTCATTAAAAACATCAACAACTGGCCAAAATACCGAGAAGAGGTCCTGGATTACTTTGCAATTTATGGCAAGGTCTTTAATTTTGTCAGATTAAAGATGCATGGTAAACTCTCAATAATCAAAAGTTTAGCTGATCTGATTGCCATATTCAGATACATGAAGAAAAACGAGCGCAGATTTGGAATGGCAATTCACATGCGCGATTTGATGAAAGTAGCCAAGGCCTAAGCACTAGATAGTTTAATTCTGTAATAGATGGTTTTGTACTCTAAAACTCTCACGATCAGCCTTAAATTCTATAGTCACCTATAGCACTCTATGGTAACTAGCATACAGTTAGATAACAAAACCAAGGCGCGTCTAGAAAAAATGAAGTCTTTTCCAAAGGAATCTTACGATGATGTAGTGAATCGATTACTAAACGTGGCAAAAGATGACGAAGGCGTTCTAAGCAAACACACTATAAAGAACATAGAAAAATCACTAGCAGAAATCAAAGCTGGTAAAGTAGTATCACATAAAGATGTAAAGCAAAAGCTAGGCCTAAAATGATTCTTTAGATGTCTTGGAATATCATTTGGTCTCCAACTGCTCAAAAACAGCTAGAAAAGATTTTCAGATCAGACAAGAATGCTGCTCAAAGAATAGTCACGAAGCTTGACGATATTGTCGATGATCCATTTGCATTTACAGATAAATTACAAGGCTCTAGTCTGAGAAAGCTCAGAGTTGGTGTCTACCGAGCAATAATTAGTTTGGAAGAGCAAAAAATAACGATATTCATAGTTGAAGTCGGACATAGAAGTAAAGTCTATGAAAAATACTGAATGCAGTTTTGCATAATAGAATCTATTTTATCAATAAGCAACCAACATTTTGGTTCCTTTTTTGATCAGGAACGGTGCAAATACAGTAGTCAACACTACACACATGCCTACTATTGGGAACAAGAACGAGCTTGTAGCGCCCAAGTCTTGGCCCACCATCAATACAATAAATGAAAACTCGCCTAGCTGCGCCATCGACAAGCCAAGCCCCATTGCGTTTGTCGGCCCTAGCTGGAACAATCTGACGCCTAAATACACAGATGCAGTCTTGCCAACTATAGTAACCAGTGTAATAATCACTATTGGAACCCAGTATTGGAC
>JBJTCW010000049.1:0-19624 GCA_046092065.1 Candidatus Nitrosotenuis sp.
GGCCTAAGACTGGACAAGATAAAAAAAATAACATTCCTATCAAATGATACGCCAGTACAAGCAAGCTCAGGATCAATAAAACAAAACTCATCTTTGCCAAAAATTTTGTTGCTATCCACGGGCGGAACTATCGCAAGCAGAATAGATTACAGAACTGGAAGTGTTACTCCTGCACTCAGTGCACAAGAATTGAATGCATCAGTACCAGAATTAGCAGAGATTGCCAACATTGATGCCGAAGTGTTGTTTTCCGAATATTCTGAAAACATAACTCCAGAACACTGGTTAAAGATTGCACAAAAGCTTGACTCGCTTGCAAAATCTGACTACATGGGAATTCTTGTTGCGCATGGAACCGATACCATGCAATACACTGCAGCATTTTTGTCATTTGCATTATCTGGTTTTCCAAAGCCAATTGTTCTAGTTGGCTCCCAGCGTTCATCGGACAGGCCTTCATCAGATGCTGCTTTGAACTTGATTGGAGCTGCAAAATTCATTGTCAAATCAAGTATGAATGGTGTCTTTGTTGCAATGCACAACTCTGAAAACGATGATGATACTGCATGCCATCTCGGAACACGCGTAAGAAAAAATCACACCAGTAAGAGAAACGCATTTGAAACAGTTGGTGCAAAGCCGGCATTTGTCATATCACAAGACACGATGATTCAAAATTTTGCTGGCCCATATTACAAGCAAAAAGACTATACTCCAAAGATAAGCATGGATTCTAAAGTTGCTTTGATCAAATATCATCCAGGATATGATCCAAAGATGTTTGAGCATATTTTGGATCAAAAATACAAGGCGATAATCTTTGAAGGAACAGGCCTTGGCCACATTGGCAAGTCAATGTATGATTTGGTAAAAAGAGCAAAACAAGAAAATGTCTTTTTGGGAATGACGTCGCAGTGTCTTGATGGCCAAGTAAACATGGCAGTCTATGAAAGCGGACGAGACTTGATGAATTTTGGCATAGTACCACTATCAAACATGATTTCAGAAATAGCTCTAGTCAAAGCAACGTGGGCACTAGGTACAGATTCCAAAAACATTTCAAATATTATGCTCACAAATGTCGCATCTGAATTTACAGAATAAGATTTAAGGCAATCACAGATAGATTTTGTGTGGCAGAGCCTCAAATAGACAAGATTGGCCTCAAAGTAGGACTGGAAATACACCAGCAGCTTGCAACAAACAAAAAACTGTTTTGTGGCTGCAAGCCGCTAGAATTAGAAGAGTACCCAGTACAATTTTCAAGAAAGCTAAGACTGGCAAAAAGTGAGCTTGGTAAGTACGATCCTGCAGCCCTTTTTGAGTCATCAAAATCAAAACAAATCCAGTATTTTGCAAATCCAAAGAGCAGTTGCCTTGTAGAACACGACGATGAGCCGCCACACAAGCTAGACCAAGACGCCAAAGACACTGCGCTAATCATTGCATCTGCATTAAACTCGAACATTTTTGATGAAAGTTATGTTATGAGAAAAATTGTAATCGACGGATCCAATACATCTGGCTTTCAGAGAACCATGTTAATGTCGCAAGGAGGCCACGTAGAAGTAGAAGGACAAAAGGTTGGAGTCCAATCAATTTGTCTTGAGGAAGATGCTGCCAAGCTTCTCAAAGATTCAGAAAATATCAGAGAATATGCACTGGACAGACTAGGAATACCTCTTGTAGAAATTGCACTAGATCCAGTTGATGGCTCTCCTGCTTTTGTAAAAAAAATTGCCCTAACTTTGGGAAGATTATTGCGAGTAACACGACGTGTGACCAGAGGTATTGGCTCCATTAGACAAGATGTAAACATTTCAATTACAGGTGGTGGAATTGTAGAGGTAAAGGGAGTCCAGCAGCTTGACCAGCTGGAAAAAATTATTTTGTATGAGGCAAAACGCCAACACGGATTACAATTGATTGCACAAAAACTGGAAAAAATAGATCTAGATTCAATATCAAAAGATCAAAGCGTTGATGTTACATCGTTTTTCTCTGATTGCAAATCCAAAGTTGTGCAAAAATCCATCAAGGATAGTTCTATCATCAAGGCTTTAGGAATCAAGAATTTTGCAGGCATGTTTGGATTTGAGCCATATGAAGCAATACGATTGGGAAAAGAACTAGGACAGCAAGTAAGATTCTTTGGAATCGGTGGAATATTCCATTCTGATGAGCTACCAAACTATGGAATCGAGCAAGATTACGTGGATAAGCTTAGAGCATTACTAAAGCTAGAAAAAAATGACGGCTTTTTCATAATTGCAGGGCCAAAAGACAAGATAGATCTTGCAATAGATGCAGTCATCAACAGAATCAAAGCTGCAAAGAATGGAGTTCCTGCAGAAACACGAGCTGCAACAAATGTAGGCGATACTGTATTTTTGAGACCAAGACCTGGCTCATCACGAATGTATCCAGAGACAGACATTCCTCCAATACTAGTAAGCAGACAAGAATTAGAGTTTGCGCAAAAAAACATTCCAAAGTCATGGAATGAAACCATTGCAGAGTTGCAAAAAAAATACGGCCTCAATTTACAGCTAGCAGAGCAGGTCTTTGATTCAGAATACATGGAATTATTCGAATCGATTTGCACAAAATATCAAAATCCAAACTTTGTTGCATCTGTGTTATGTTCTACCATAACAAACCTGCAAAGACAGGGCTTGGATCAGGCATTACTAAAACCAGAATACATTGCAAAAACGTTTGATCTTCTAGCCAATGATAAAATAGCTAAAGAATCAGTCGAGATAATATTTGAGAACATAATGTCACAAAAGATCAAAACTCCAGATGACTTTGCTCAAAGCCAATCATCGTTTGGCGATACAGAACTAGAAAAGTTCCTGGATGGTCTGATACAAAACAACATTGGAGTCGTACAAAAACAAGGAATTCACTCTGCAGGAATGCTAATGGGTATGGCTATGAAATCACTTCGCGGCAAGATATCTGGTGAAAAGATAAGCAAAACCCTAGAAGCCAAAATTGCTAAAATATTAGAAAAATAATACTGGAAAACTAGTTTATTCTAATTTTCTTCTTCCTGTTCCTCTACCCATTGAAACATAGCGACCTTTTGTTGATGGTTTTTCTGTTTCTGGAGTATCGCCAAGTTTTCTTTTTCCTGTGCCACGGCCAGAGACAACATATTCATCTGCTGCTTTTTCTTTCATCTTTTTCTGGTATTCCTTGAATTTTTCGCCAGCCCACTTTTCATCGTCGGCATCTGCTTCTCTTCGTGATGTACCTCTGCCGCCAACCTTAACGATTTTGCCCATTGGGAAATACTAGAATCAACTATGGTTTAAAGTTGTTCATAATTCTGAATTAGTTTTATGATTTATGCGGGAGGTGGGATTTGAACCCACGAACTCCTAGGAGATAAGGATCTGAACCTTACGCCGTTGGCCGGGCTTGGCGACTCCCGCAAACAAGGGTCTTTGCTTCCAAAATAAAAGTCATTTATTATCAGACACGAACCATATTACAAGATAAAATGGAGTTTAGGGAGATTTACTGCAATAACTGCAAAAAAACACTTGGACGATACAACGTCAGGTATTTTTCAGAGGCCAAAATTGCAGAGCTGATAAAATCAACCCATACCACTCATTATCGAAGCGGCCACCAAATATCGATAAGAAAGGTCGCCAAATAATCATTCAAAGGTATGACCAAGCTTTTCCAATAGTTCTTTTTGCTGTTTGTTTAGCTTGGTTGGGATATCTATAACTAATCTAACGTACTGATCGCCCCTTCCTCTTGAATTCATGTGAGGTAATCCCTTGCCCTTTAGCTTTACAATAGAGTTTGGTTGGGTTCCCTCTTCGACTTTGATCTTTTCTGGCTTTTCTAGCGTCGGAATCTCGATTGATTTTCCAAGGCAGGCATCTACAATAGAGATCTTGGCGTCATAGAAAACGTCTGCTCCATCTCTTTTGAAATGTCGGTGTGGTTGTATCCGCACTCTTACTATGAGATCTCCACTTTGTCCATGAGGTATTGACTCTCCTTCTCCAGATATCACATAGTCTCCGTTGTCAATTCCTGCAGGCAGATCCAACGGCAAATGCCTTGTGCCTTTTACTTTTCCAGATCCTTTGCATTCAGAGCATGGCTTTGAGATAAATTTGCCTTGGCCATGACACTTTGAGCATGGCTGTACTGTTACAAATGTGGAAAAACCCATGCTTCGGCTCACTCGTACCTGTCCTTGCCCCCCACAGTTAGGACATGTCTCTGGACGAGTTCCTGGAGCACATCCAGAACCACTGCAATTAGTACAGTCGATGTTTTTTCTAATGTCTATTTCGAGTTTTTTTCCTTGAAATGCATCATCAAGTGTGATGGATACTTCATGTAACAGATCTTGTCCGCGTTGCCTTGAGAATCCTCCAAATCCACCACCTCTGCCAAACAACTGCTCAAATATAGAATCAAATCCGCCAGAGCCAAAATTAGAAAATACTTCATCAAAGTTTCCGCGTGCACCAGAAAAGATGTCTTCTGTTGAATATTTGCCGTCAACTCCGGCATGGCCATATTGATCATAGAGTTTTTTCTTTTCAGGATCAGATAATACAGCATAGGCTTCAGATATTTCCTTAAAGTGTTCTGCAGCCTCTGGAGATTTGTTCCTGTCAGGATGAAATTTTAGCGCAAGTTTTCTGTATTGAGACTTTACGGCATCTGCAGAATCGGATTTTGATACTCCCAGGACTTCATAGTAATCTCGTTTTGCAGACATTTCTTATTGTAATGGTATGGTGAGTAAATTAGCTTGTTGAGCCAGGATTTTGGTCTTGTCCAGATGTACCGCCAGCCTGTTGTTCTTGTTGCTCTTGTTGTGGAGGCTGCTGGACATTTTTGTACAATTCAGTCGTAATTTGGTTTACAAGTGTCTTTAGTGCCTCAAGCTTTGGCTTGATTTCATCTGGAGATTTGTCCAAAACTTCTTTTAATTCTTTGACAGATTCTGAAATCTTGATTCCTTGTTCTTGTGTAAGCTTGTCCTTGAGATCTTGTGTTAGTAGCTTTTCTGTGGTATAGACAAAGCTTTCTGCTTCATTTTTGATATCGACGGATTCTTTTTTCTTTTTGTCATCATCTGCGAACTTTTCTGCATCCTGCTTTAGCTTGTCGATTTCTTCTTTTGATAGCTTGGTTCCTGCCTGGATTGTGATTTTTGCCTCTTTTGCAGTGCCAAGGTCTTTTGCGGTGACGTTTATGATTCCGTTTGCATCAATGTCAAACTTTACTTCAATTTGCGGAATTCCTCGTGGTGCTGGTGGAATTCCTGCTAGATTAAAGCTGCCTAGCGAAACATTGTCCGCTGCCATAGGTCGCTCGCCCTGTACAACATGAATTGTTACGGCTGTTTGGTTGTCTGCTGCAGTAGTGAAAACTTTGGTTTTAGAAGTTGGAATTGTTGTGTTTCTCTCAATTAGAGGCTCTCGTAGACCGCCAAGTGTCTCAACACCCAATGTTAGAGGAGTAACATCAAGCAATACAATATCGCTAGTCACATCGCCTGCAATGATTCCTGCCTGGATTGCAGCACCCATTGCAACTGCTTCCATTGGGTCTACTCCAGATTCTGGGCTTTTGCCAATTACATCGCCTACGAATTTCTTTACCATTGGAATTCTTGTAGGACCGCCAACGAGTACAATTCTGGAAACATCGGCAGTTGCTAGTTTTGCATCTCGTAATGCATTATCAAGTGATGTTCTACATCTTTCCACAATTGGTCTGATCAGCTCTTCGAATTTTGCTCGAGTCAGCTTTAGCTCAAGGTTTTTTGGCCCTGAGGATTGGTCATATGAGATGAATGGTAAGTTGATGTCGGTTTCCATCACAGTTGAGAGTTCTATCTTTGCTTTTTCTGATGCCTCTCGAATTCTTGTCATTGCTGTGCTGTCTTTGGTGAGATCAATTCCAGTTGTTTTTCTAAATTCGTTTACTACATGATCTATGAGGACCTTGTCCATGTCTGTTCCGCCAAGTTGTGTGTCGCCGGATGTACTTAGCACTTCAAAGACACCACCACCCATTTCCATTATAGTGACATCAAGTGTTCCACCTCCCAGATCAAACACAAGAATCTTCATGTCTTGTCCTGCTTTATCCAGGCCAAACGCCAAAGATGCCGCGGTTGGCTCGTTGATGATTCTTACGACATCAAGGCCTGCGATAGTTCCGGCATCCTTTGTTGCCTGTCTTTGGTTATCATCAAAATATGCAGGAACCGTGATTACTGCCTTGCTGACTGGCTCGCCAAGAAAGGCTTCGGCATCTTTTTTGATTTTTTGTAAGATAAATGCAGAGATTTGTTGCGGTTTGTAGTCCTTGCCTTGTAGCTTAAAGATATGATCAGATCCCATCTTTCTTTTTGCGGCAATTATGGTATTGTCCGGATTTGTGACTGCCTGTCTTCGTGCCGGCTCACCTACTAGAAGTTGGCCTTCCTTTGTAAAGGCAACAACAGATGGGAATGCCTTTCCGCCTATTGAGGTTCCTTCCGCTGCCGGAATCAACGCTGGTTTGCCACCCATCATTACAGATGCGGCCGAATTGCTTGTTCCAAGATCTATTCCAATTATTTTTGTCATTTTTTCTCCATTTGATTATTTTATTGCGATTTTTTCGATATTTCGACTAGTGTCGGTCTAAGCGTCCTATTACGAGAAATATATCCTTTCCTTAATTCTTTTGTAATTGTATTGTCATCCAGAGAATCGTCGTTTACTATTGCTATTGCTTCATGCAGATTTGGATCAAATATCTCACCTATTGCACCAATTGGAGAGACACCATATTCCGTAAGTAAAGAATCAATATTTTTTAAAATGCCATCCAGCCCCTGAACATCAGGATTTTCTTTTTTGAGTATTTCTTTTGCTCTCACAAGATCGTCATATATTGTCAAAAATTGGAGCAGAAATTTGTCCATCTTTGCAGCAATGCCATTTTCTACATCAGACTTGGTCTTGCGCTCTAAATTGATAAAGTCAGCAAGTGAGCGCTTTAGATTGTCCTCACATTTGACAAGATTCTGTTTTAGCTGTTCAGTATCTTGTTGCTCAGTTACGTGATTTTCAGCCTCGTTTTGTTCTGACACAAAAATAATTTTTTAGATTCCAGTTTTATTCTTTGTGTGATATTTCACATAAAGGATTTCCCTTAATGATGATGAGATCGTTGTCTTTCTTTTTGCGCAGCCTCTCATAATCAGATTTTGAACAAATTACAAGAATTGTGGTCTTGTCGTTGTGGAACAGGTCCAAGTTTGGATCTTCATATGCTTCCACATCTCCAATATAGTCCCGGAGTTTTGTAATGAGACTTTGCAACATTTCTATTTTGTCTCCACGCATTTCATGTTGATCCAATGACCAAGACAAGGCAATTTTTGTTCTGCTTGCCTTGAGATCATTTTTCTTCAGAGTTGCACGGATTTCATCAATTAGTCTTTTTATGTATCCATCAATTCCCTTGAGACTTCCATTTATCAAATACATGAGTGTGTTTGCGCCTTCAAACGATGTACCTAGTGAACGCAAATCATACATTCCATTTACCATATCATCCAAGAATATATTTTGAAAATCATCGGATTGCAGATCCGCTTTTGTGTTTTCGTCCTGTGCGAACTTGCATACTTCAAGCACACTGCAAAGAGATGAAAACCGCGAAAGAACATTAATTGCGTGAAAGTGTTCTGCAGATGAGATTCCTACAAAGGATATTTCTTTTTTTGAATTGGTAAGAAGGCTTGCAAGAGTAGGATCCTGTTTGTTGTTAAATGAGCCTATCACTTTGGGCAGCTGGTTACCTCCTCCAAGCGGATAATAATAATACGAAATCGATTTGCCTACTTCAAGTCCCGTCACATGTTCTAGCAAAGAGATGTTTTCGCCATTTCCTCCAATTCCAGTAGGAAGTGTATAGACAACAGAGCTTCCTTTTTTGAGTGAAGCCGTAGCGTCTTTGAATTTAGAGTGGACTTCGGTTTTTGTTTCCTGTCCTGTCTTTCTGATTCTTGGTGCAAAAAACAGGTATTGTGCTTTGGATATTGCGACATCAATTGGCTCCATCGCAAGCAGTGGTTCGTCTTCTTTTAGCGCAGAGACATTTGGATAGGTCTTTGCTATTTCCGCTTTTAGCGATATTGCAGATTGAGATGATTCATCAATGATGAAAACATTGGCTCCATTTATTGCCATTTGACATGCAATAGAATATCCTTCAGTGCTCAAACCATAAACAACCACCCTGTCAGCTGCCAATTCATTGGTGCTAGGCACAAGACTAAGAAAAACTTATTGTATCAAAACTCAGCAGTTGTCATGTCTTGAAGATCTGGTTTGACATTTTGACACCAAAACAAATCTTGTTTTTTGATCCAATGATAAAACAATTGAAAAAAAGCAACACAGTGCTCTGCACAACTAGGAATTATCGTGAAGTAAACGAATTATCAAAATTGCAAAAAATGAAGCTGGTAACCGTAGGAAAACATGGCGGAACTACAAAATCAGGCAAGCTTGGAGCTTCTCTGAACCGAAGCATCAGTCTAGGCAATATAATTGAAAAATTCAAGCCCGATCTTGCAGTTAGTTTTTGTTCTCCAGAGGCTGCGCGTGTGGCATTTGGCCTTGGGATAAAGCACGTAGCATTTTGTGACTCACCCCACGCAGAAGCAGTAATGAAATTGTCATTGCCGTTTGTACAAAAATTGTTAATACCAAATCTAATTGCAAAAAAAGAGTTTACAAAATACGGAATTGCTGAAAAAAATATCATACCATACAGATCAGTTGACGCCGCCGTAATTGTTAGAAATGCACCTAAAATAAAACAAATACAAAACAAGAGAAAGAGAATTCTGATCAGAATAGAAGAAGAACAGGCTTCCTATGTTCAAAAAGATAATCATACTTTACAAATGATTCAAAAAATCTCAGATAGTTTTCCACAATGCGATGTATTGGTTCTTCCTAGGTACAAATCACAGATCATGCAGCTAAAGAGATTACGTAGAGTCAAAATTTTAGGCAAAGTTATGATTGGCAGTAAATTACTACAGACCGTAGATATTTTTGTAGGATCTGGAGGCACGATGACTGCAGAGTCTGCCTTGTTTGGAATTCCAACCATATCCTATAACGCAGTACCGAACTTGGTGCAGGATTATCTTGTTAGAAGAAAACTTGTTGTGCTAGAATCAAATCCAAATAAAATAATTTCATTGATTGACAAATTCCTCTCATCAGACAACAAGACATTGCAAAAAAATGCAAAAGATGCTTTGGCATCAATGGAAAATCCTTACAAAAAACTAATCCAGACAATCAAGAAAAAATAGAAAATATCAATAAGAGGCATTTTTGGAGAGTCATTACAGGAAGCCCGGTAGTGTAGCGGTCAAGCATAGGGGCCTTTGGAGCCCTTGACCCCAGTTCGAGTCTGGGCCGGGCTACTTGATTTTTACAAATCTAGTTTTGTTAGAAGTTTTATTGCTATTACAAACAATGTTGCTGCAACACTGACCAGTACTACCATTTCCAGCATGACAAATTCGTTAAACGTTCCAAAAATTCCCGCTCGTATGATATCAACCAGATATGTAAGTGGATTCAGGTAGAATCCCGTTGCTAGTGGTTCTGGTGCTCCCTGTGCGGGATAAAATGCAGTGCTTACGAATGCAAAGAACAGAAAAACGGTATTGATTATTACGTTGAATCCTTCGCTTGAACGCAATCTCGTAGATATGATAGACGCAATAGAACCAAACAGAATAGAGCCTACAATTGACGCAAATATCAAAAACGGTATTGTGAGTAAATTAAAGTGAGTCGATTTGAAAAACAGCGGAAAGCCAATTGATGTGATTAGTGTTGCACTGATCAGGCCAACAATTGCAATTGTGTAAACATTGCTTAGAATGTAGTGGCTTCGCTTGAATGGTCCAACAAGAATCTGCTCAAACATTCCATGTCGTCTGTCATTCCAGATTATTATTCCAGAGACCAGTGTGCTGTTCATTATGTTAAAGCCAATCATTCCAGATGCAATGAATGCTGGATAATCTAATGACATGTCTCCTAGTTTCACAGAATCAATCAGTGTTGTGTAGGCAAATCCTGCCACAAAGATATACACTATAGGAAACATCACTTGCCAGACTACAAACCCCGGATTCAGGGATATTGTCAGGTTCCTGTTTACCAGTCTAATTGTTGGGTGCATTTGTGTCCTTTACCATTTTGAGAAATATCTCCTCCAGAGTTGTCGGTATTGCGGACAAATCCTCTATTGGAATGTTGTTTTCAATCAATATAGATAATACTTGAGACAGAACTATTTCCGCCTTGCTTGACTGTATTATGATATCTGTTCCTGTGTTAAAGTCAATTTTACATCCAGAAATTCCCAAAAGAAGTCCAGTTATTTTTTCGTGTTTGCCAGAGAGATGAATTTTGATTGTTTTTTCCTGGCCAAATGTAGACTTTAGCTGGTCCGGTGTATCTACTGCCAAGATTTTGCCCTTGTTTATCACTACAATTTCATCACAGAGGTATTCTGCTTCTGTCAGTACATGTGTAGTGTAAAATATTGTCAGGCCTGCCTTTGCCTTGTCTTTTAGATAGTCCAAGAGACTTCTTCTTGCGCTTGGATCTAGGCCAACTGTAGGCTCGTCCATGAATAGTAAATCCATTTCATGTATGAATTCACGAGCAACCTGAACGCGCCTTCGTTGTCCTATTGATAGATCCTCGTTTTTCTTTTTTCTTATTTCTCCTAGATCAAATACATCAATGAGTTCGTCTGTTCTTTGCTTTCGCGTATTTTTATCAACATTCCACATCATTCCATATTTTTCCAAAGATTTTTCCACAGAGAGATTTGGCTCGTAGCTGGGCTGTTGCAATACAACTCCAATTCTTTTTCTCACATCTAGTGGATTTTTGATTGCATCAATTCCCAAAATTTCAATTGAGCCACTAGTTGGCGGTACCAATGTAGTTAGAAGTTTGATCGTAGTAGACTTGCCTGCGCCGTTTGGGCCCAAAAACCCAAAGATCTTGCCTGGCTCTACATTGAGATCTATTCCATTTACCGCTACGAGATCTCCATATGACTTGAAAAGCGATCTAGTCTTAATAGACACAATTCTATTTTGGGTTGATCTCTTAATTTAGATTAGTGAAATTCTTATTAGTACATCAAACCATGACAAAGTAAATTGTCTGAATTTGATTCTCTTCTTTCCAAACTATTGGAGCTAAAATCGGATCTATCCAGATCAGATGTTGAGGCACTAATTGCAAAGAAAAAGGAAAAGATTGGTGCAGGGTATCTTACAGATCAAGGTGCATTGTTTCTTGTGGCATCAGATCTAGGAATTACAATTTCCGAGCCTCCAAAAAGCGAGATTTCAATCAGAGACCTACATGCAGGAGCAAAAGAAGTAACGCTACAAACACGCATTCTCAATGTTTCACCAAAAAAACAGTTCTCAAGAAAGGACGGCTCACAGTTCTATTTGAGAAACATGACAGTTTACGACAAGGACTCTGCAGTTGTTGTCAAACTATGGGATGAAAAAGCAAACCTACCAGAAATGACCAACCTCAATCCAGGAGACCTGATCAAAATCATCAAGGCATATGTCAAATCAGACCTCAATGGCCAGCTTACGGTAAACATTGGTTCTGGTTCCAGCATAGAGCGCACAGATATCGACAGTACCATTCCATCAATTGACTCTATTACCAAGGATGTTTCGCAGCTAAAAGAAGGTGACAACAATGTTGTGGTTTCTGGAGTTCTTGATGGGCCAGTTACATTTTCAGAATTTACAAACTTTAAGGGCATGCCAGGCACTGCAATACGCCTAAGACTAAAGGGAACTGACGGACGTTCCATGCGTGCAGTTCTGTGGGGCAAAAACGATTCGGAAATGCCAAAAGTCATTCCATCTGGAACCAAAGCCAGACTCATTGGCATCAAGGCAAAGATCAACCAACAAGAACTGGAAATTCATGGAAATGAATCCACAACACTAGAGATACAATCTGAAAAGCAAGTGGAACCCCTAGTCATCAGAATCTTGTCTGAGACAAAAAATGAAAACGGCCAAAAGATGATCCTAGGAGTCGACAAGCTAAAACAACTTTACAACATTATAGATACTGCAAACATTACAGAATCATTTGCACAAGATGATGTATTGGAATGCATGCCATCAAAAATGTACGGCAACAGTATAACAATTGATGCGGAATCATTTGTAAGAAAAGTAGATGAACAACTACCTGCACTTGCAGACCTTCGAACCAAGATTTCAAACATCAAGCCAGACAACAACACATACTGCATTGAAGCAATTATTCTAAAAGCACCAGAGAGAAGAAATGTTCAAACAAAAACAGGAGAAACAATAACGCTTTCTGAAATGTATGTTGAAGATGATACTGCACAAATTTGGCTCAAAGGATGGAGAAACCAAGCAAGGCTTCTTGATGAGTGTTCTATTGGTGAAATAATTTCAGTTACTGGAGTTACAGCAAAGCAAGGCTTGGAAGGAAGAACCGAGCTGTTTGTGACTCCATATTCCAATATCAAAAAGAAAAACTAGTCCCAGAATCCTCGCGTAGTGACATATTGACGCTCTGCTTCATAGATCTGCCTGTACAGAGTTTCCTCATCAATCATGTTTCTCAAAATTCTTGACGCGGTGTCGACTCCGACTCCATAGCCAGAAAGCACTACAAGCGCTGTTTTACCAAAGTTTTCCAATAATGAAGCAGTCTTCCAGGCACGGGCAAACCTATGGTTTTCATCTGCAGTAATTTTTTTTCCCGCTATTTTGTTTCGTATGATTTTTGTCAAATCATGATCAGAGTAAAATGTCACGGCAATTTGTCGTGCTTTGCAATACGGACAAATCGGAATTGTTTCCACTTCATTTGTTCTCATTACTTTTTCCCATTTGCCACACCTAGCACAGATGAATCTGTGGGATGTCTTGAAAAGACGCGCCTTCACCATGTCTAAAATTCCCTTGTCTATGCTAGTAGGAGACGAATAATACTTTGTAGTATGATCCAAGACAGGTTCAGCTAGTTTGGAAAACTTGTTTTGCTCAATCCAGTGAACTTGTATTATTCCAGAATTGATATCTGCCAAAACTTGTTTTGTTTTTTCCAAATCATATTTGTCATGGAAAAGTTCTCTTAGTGCTTCTTTGACCAGAGAAGTTTTGATGTATCTCTCATATAGGAATCTTGCAGATTTTTTTTCATAGACTGCACCTCTTCCGACAACTCCAAACTTTTTTGCCACATTCCATGTTCTCCAGCTGACATTGTGTGTTCCACTTAACGATGCGGTGACTATTTCGTATAGATCGTATGTATCGGCAAGAATTTGCTTTACGTGGTTTTCCACAACTCTGCCCTTTGATGATAAAACAATTCTGTATGCATCTGATCGTGCATCCACTTGTAATCCACTTTTAGAAGAAAGCATTGATGACAAAAGCGTTGCAAGTGTAGAGTTTGTCTTTGTTCCAAAGCAACTGTGAAGTACTACAGTTCCCTGTCCACGCACAGATTCCACCACGATTGTTTTTTCGTCTGGAATTATTGGTAGATCAAGACTAGTTATGACATTGTCAGGCAGAACAAGCGAGCCCTGTCGTATTTTGTTGCGGAACTTGCCAACCTTGTGTGTAGTTTTGTAGTCAACCGGAATGTTTTCTCCTTCCCAGTACGGCACTGTGATTCCTCCAGAACGAATCGGCTCTACATTTACCTTAAGCGATGACTCGTCAACGTTGATTATTCTCCATTGTGAGCCTCGGAGAACAAAGATGTTTCCTGGATCGCCAAAATCCCCTACAAACCTTTGATCAAGACTGCCGATTATCTTTTTTGAAACACTGTCAAAGACTTTGAATTTCAAAATATCAGGAATTGTGGAGAGATTTTCAAAATAATACCTATAACATTTGGCTGCCTTTCTGAATGTCATTTTTTCCTTGTCAAAAAATATTAAATAATTAGAGTCGAGCAAATCCAAGACTCCAATCAGATCATCCAATGTGAGATTTCTAAAGAGAAACGAGTTTCTGAAAAACTCCAGAGCGTCACTAACAGACAGAGAACCAAGCTGCATTGACAACCCCACCAAATGATGTGCCAAGACATCAAGCGATCCGTCATGAATGAGCTGATCCTCAATGGATCCTTCGTGAATTCTTTCTAGAATTGCTCTAGTTTCTAGCTCGTCATCCACATTGTTTGTTAGTATCAATCCCTTTGCAGAGGAATGCTTGTTGTGCTTGCTTCGCCCAATTCTCTGCATGAATTTTGAGACCTGTCTTGGAGAGCCGTAATGCATTACAAGCTCAACTGATCCTATATCCAGTCCAAGCTCAAGTGATGAAGTACATACAACTAGCCTGGATTTGCCAGACTTGAGGTTGTCTTCTGTTTCCTCTCGTACTTGCTGCGACAAAGAGCCATGATGCAGTTCAACTGAGATTGGTGATTTTTCTTTGAGAATTGATGCCAAAAATTCCGCCTCGCCGCGCGTATTTGTAAAAAGCAGCACCGGCGAATCCAAATTCAGCTTGACCAGATATTCAACAATATAATCAGCAACGTCGCTAATTGTTCCATTTACGTGCTTTATCTCTACGTCATACTTGCGAATCGTATTGTCTTTGATGATTTGGTATTTTCTTTTTGTGCCAACCAGGAACTTGGCTGCATCATCAGGATTTCCTACTGTTGCTGAAAGGCCTATTCTAGTTATTGGTAGTTTTGCGTTGATTTGTAGGCGCTCAAGGCTAAGAGACAGCTGAGATCCCCTTTCATTGGACAATAAATCATGGATTTCATCTATTATGACCCATTCTAAATCTGATAGCGCGTTTAGCATCTTTTCCTGCGTAAGCAGAATTACCAGAGTTTCCGGGGTTGTAATCAAAACATCTGGTGGAGATTCTGTTATTTTCTTTCTAGCCGCCTGAGATGTATCACCATGACGAATCTGTATTGTGAGATTCTCAGATTCTGCATACTTGATTATTCTTTTGAACACATCTCGGTTTAGTGCCCTCAGAGGCGTGATGTATAATGCCTTTATCTTGCCTGCCTGTTTTGTAGCGGAAACAAAGGAAAACACGGGAATTACTGAGCATTCTGTCTTGCCAGAGCCGGTTGGTGCTATAATCAGCGAGTCTTTTTTTTGAATGATTAACGGTATTGCCTTTTTTTGAATCTCTGTTAGTTGCGTAAAACCTAGGCCATGGAATTTGTCTAAAACAGAGTCAAGTTGTTTGTTGTGCGTCTTTTCTTGACTTTGCTCGCTCATAAACCATTATTCCAACAACTCCAATCGCAAACAATACTATAGTTAACATTGGTATGTAGTCGAAAATTCCTGCCATGACACGTAATGGCTTGCCATGGTTAAATAGCTTAAGTTAGCTCGGTAAGGCCTTGCTTTGTTATTGTGTATGGAAACTGGTTTTTCTTTGATGGGTTGATCAGTACCTGTCCCATGTATTGTGATTGTGTTTTTGTAAGCTTGATCTTGACATGCGTGTATAGAGATATGATAGAATCCATGTTTTCTTGTTCTGTGTCGTCAATTTTGCGCACCATGTTTGTCAGAAGGATTGGGATTTTTGTCTCCAGTGCAATTTGAGATAATTTTTTCATGTATTTTGAGAACTGGGCTGTCTTTTGCAAAATTTGTTCTTCTTTTGGATATTCAAATGAAAATAGATCAGTTACATTGTCTATTACTATGAGTGAGAAATCAGACTTCGTGATTTGATCAAGGCTGTTTTGTTGCTCAGTCACATTGATAACTCTTGCAACGCTGATCTTGTCAAGAAAATCTGAATCCATTTGTTTGTGCGCACACATCTCGATTAGTCTTTCAGGCCTAAATCCTCCAGTGGTATCCTGGTACAGAATTTTATTATTTTCAGACAACGATTGTATCATGACTTGCAGTGCAAGCTGGGTTTTGCCAGTTCCACTAGCTCCAAAGATATCCGTTATTGTTCCGCTTTTTAGCCCGCCTCCAAGAATTTCATCCAGTTTGTCAAGACCGGTTCTGATCATAACCAATAAGATCAGGGAAAATACAAAAATTAAACGAATACCATAATTTGTCGGCAAAATAGGCAAGGCTTTTATTCTGGTTACCAAGCTAGCAACACAAGAGAACATCATTGTCACAAGTAAGCGCAAAAAGACCTTTAACAACACTACAAAAAAGCACTAAAAAGAAAGTCACTGTACGACTAAAGAATGAAGTAGAGTACAAGGGCAAAATGGACAATGTAGACTCGTACATGAATTTGATTATGACTGATGCCGAAGAGATGCACGATGGTAAAATCGTTGCAAACTATGGCAGAGTCATAGTTAGAGGAAATAACGTATTATTCATCAGATTAGAAAACGACTTGTAGGTAATCCTATGGCGCGAAGTTTTCTTTTTACTTCTGAATCAGTAACAGAGGGACATCCAGACAAGATTTGTGATAAAATATCTGACGCATTACTAGACGAATTTTTAAAGCAAGACCCAAACTCTCGCGTTGCAGTAGAGACAATGACTACAACAGGAATCGTAGTTGTTGCAGGAGAGGTCACTACAAAGGCCAAATTTGATGTTCAGGATGTAGTAAGAAAGACAATCAAAGAGATAGGATACG
This sequence comes from Candidatus Nitrosotenuis sp., assembly GCA_046092065.1. GTDB lineage: Archaea > Thermoproteota > Nitrososphaeria > Nitrososphaerales > Nitrosopumilaceae > Nitrosotenuis. Next base: position 16,763 of record JBJTCW010000049.1, read on the forward strand.
ACAAGCCAGAGTACGGCTTTGATGCAGAGACATGTAGTGTTATGGTTTCAATTCATGCACAAAGCCCAGATATTTCACAAGGAGTCACTGCAACTGAGAACAAAGACCAAGGGGCAGGAGATCAAGGGTTGATGTTTGGCTATGCAGTAAATGAATCAGCAGAACTAATGCCATTGCCAATCTTGCTTGCGCATCAGCTCACACGAAAACTATCAGAATTAAGAAAGAGTAAGGAGCTTCCATGGGTACGACCAGACGGAAAATCACAGGTAACTGTAGAATATGAAGACGGTAAACCAAAGAAAATAGAGACAATTGTAATTTCAACTCAGCATGCACCCGAAGTCAGCAATGATGAGATAAGAAAGCAAATCATTGAAAAAATCATCAAGCCAGTCTGCGGAAAATGGTGGCATGACAAGATAAAAATTCACATAAATCCAACAGGCAGATTCGTGATTGGTGGTCCACCAGGAGACTCTGGCCTTACAGGAAGAAAGATCATTGTCGATACATATGGTGGAGCGGGAAGACATGGTGGCGGAGCATTTTCTGGAAAAGACCCATCAAAAGTTGACAGATCAGCTTGCTACATGTGCAGATATATCGCAAAGAACATTGTCGCAGCTGGCTTGGCAGAAAAATGCGAAGTCCAAGTTGCATACGCAATTGGTGTTGCGGATCCAGTCTCACTAATGGTGAATACCTTTGGCACTGGAAAAATTTCAGAAGAAGACATTGAAAACTTGGCAAGAAAACACTTCGACATGAGACCTGCAGCAATCATTTCGCAATTAGATCTGAAAAGACCAATCTACAAGGACACTGCGGCATTTGGTCACTTTGGAAGAACCGATGTAAATCTGCCATGGGAAAAAACCGACAAGGCTGACACGCTAAGAAAAGCTGCAGGCCTATAGAGTTTTTAGTTTTATTCCAGAGATATTTTCTAGTTTTTTGTGGTTTGACACATAGTCACCAATCATTATGCTCAGATCATCTACTCCATACAACGCTTTTTTTGGATTATTCAGTGCGATATGATAGGCTTGCTCTAGGGGAATCTTTTTGATTTTTGCTTTTGATTTGTTGAATTTTTTCACATAATCTTCAAAGCTGATGGTTTGTGGCCCCACAAGATCAACTGTTTTGTTTGATAATTTTTTGCTAGTTGTTGCTGCAAAGATTATTCTGCAGACGTCATCTATTGATATGGGTTGTAATCGGTATGACCCAGAACCAGGTATAATGATGGTTCCAGTTTTGATCTGTTTTGTGAGATTTTGTGTTAGAGGATCATTTGGTCCAACAATATACGATGCGCGAAAAATCGTATAGTCAAGTCCCGAATTTACAATCAAATTTTCTGCCTTTAGTTTTGAGATAAAATACGCAAGTGTTGTGGAATTGCTAACGCCAAGGCCACTTATGTATACAATTTTTTTGATGTTAGATCTTTTGCATAACTGGATGACTTTATGTGTCTGCAACACATTCACCATTTCATAGTCGGCTTCTTTGGTTTGTGCACCAGTCCCTATAAGATGAATCAGTACATCACATTTCAGTCTAGAAATTTTATCAAGATCTGTAAATTGCAGATTTTTTTCTGATTTGAAAGACTTGAGTTTTTTTCTAGCAAGCGATATCACGGGAATGTTTTGTTTTGCCAGAAATTTTCTAAGATTTGAACCCACAAATCCCGTAGATCCAGTTATTGCGATGACTGGTTTTTTGTTTTCCACAAGCTAGAGAAATCAAATATAATTTTAAATGTTAAACTTGACAAAACCAATCATTGGAAGCATCCCAGTGCTATGAGATTTTAGAGATAAGGCAAGATGCAACACATAAGGAGATAAAACAAGCCTACAGGAAGCTTTCTCTGAAATATCATCCAGACAGAAACAAGGACGAAAATGCAGAAAAAAAATTCAAAGAGATAACCCAGGCATATCAAATCCTAAAAACTGAACACAAAAAACAAAACGCTGTACACAAAAATGTCGAAACCGCACAAACCGAATTTTGGAAGTATTATGACAAAAATACAAACGAGGAGGTTAATTTTGGCTATAGTGCATACAGAGAAGAACTCAAGCGCAATTTTGGAGCAAATGCGGATGATTTCAGACAGGAAGAGGAAGAAAAACCCGTCTCCCACAAGATGACTCACTTGTTGCTATATGGAAGCCTTGGAGCAATAGCATTATGGATAATTATTTCTGAGATTCTAAAATGAGCCAATAAGAGTTAATATCTAAAAACAGAACCATACCATGTGAGTGAGACAGGCAAGCCAGGCCAAAAACTTCGAACAGGATTTACCACTGGAACTTGTGCAACAGCTGCCGCAAAAGCTGCTCTTGTTTCCATTATTACCAGAAAAAAAACGGAATCTATCGAAGTATTACTTCCAAAGGACAAAAAAATAACAATCAATGTTGCAAGCTGTCAATTCGATAATACCACAGCAAAATGCTCCGTCATTAAAGACGGCGGAGACGATCCAGATGTCACACATGGTGCAGAAATAATTGTAGATTTGCAAGTAACAGACAACATTGGCCAGATTGAAATTGATGGTGGGTCAGGAGTAGGCCGTGTGACCAAGCCAGGGCTAGGTCTTGAAGTTGGATCTGCTGCAATAAATCCAACTCCAAAAAAAATGCTAATTCAAAATCTTACTAATATAGGAAAAGAGATTTTGCAAAAAAACGGAATCAAGGTTTTGGTTTCTGTTCCAAAAGGAGCAGAAATTGCCACAAAGACGGACAATCCAAGACTAGGAATCATAGGAGGAATATCCATTCTAGGTACAACAGGAATAGTAGTTCCATACTCTACAGCATCGTTTGCTGC
>JBJTCW010000050.1:0-4598 GCA_046092065.1 Candidatus Nitrosotenuis sp.
ACAGAGTCTTGCTTTTTTGGAGTATATTCTACCCAGTTTTGCTCTGCCCTCTGTACGATTTGCTCAAATTTTGGACCCTTGAGAACGGATAGAATCTTTTCACGGTTCTTGATTGCTTCTTTGTAAACCGTGTTAAGCATAGGTTACCTTCATTGCAGAAAATAAAACCCTTGGGATGAACGAACCCTTAACACCGAATTAGCTCAAAGCTGATTTACTTTTTGCGCCATCTGCGAGCAGCCTTTTGGTCTGCTAATCGCATATGTTTGCCTGTTTTTCTCTTTGCCATGGTATGGCTCAATACCATACCTAGTTAATCGTTACTAGCTTGTTGTTTGGTATTATGCCATAATTCATTTACCAGATGTGTGATCTGAGCCATGTTGAAGAAAATAGGGTTACTTGGTTGCGGAGCAATCGGCACGCAAATAGCACTAGCGATTGATTCTGGCAAAATACCTGCAGAGCTTACTCATATCTATGACTTTGATGGTGCAAAAGCCAATATTCTGCTTGGCAAGCTTGCAAAAAAACCAATACTGGTGGCAAACCCACATTTGTTGTCCTCAAACAATGTCGATATTGTAGTAGAGGCAGCATCGCAAGAGGCAGTAAAGAATCACGCTTTGAGCATTTTACAAAACAAAAAGGACTTGATGATAATGAGCGTTGGTGCATTGCTTGATGAATCCGTATTTGATATTTTGTTTGATGCATGTATTGAATTCAAGAAAAAAATCTACCTTCCATCTGGTGCAATTGCAGGCCTTGACGCACTAAAGTCAGTCAAGGACGAGCTGGAATCTGTAACTCTGACTACGACAAAAAACCCCAAAGCCTTGGCAGGAGCAAAGTTCTTTTCAGTCAAAAACATTGATGTAAATTCTATTACGCAAAAAACCACGATATTTGAAGGAATGGCAAAAGAAGCAGTGACTCTATTTCCTGCAAACATTAACGTTGCAGCTTTGCTCAGCTTGGCAGGCCTTGGCAGTGAAAAAACACTGGTCAAAATTGTAGCAGATCCTGCAACTGATAAAAACACACACCAAATAGAGGCAAAAGGAAAATTCGGCAAAATCACTCTCCAAGTTGAGAATGTACCAGATCCAAGTAATCCAAAGACAAGTAGGCTTGCCATATTATCCGCAATAGAATGCCTTCGAGCGATATGCTCAGATGACATCAAAATAGGAACGTAATTTTGGCAAAACTTGCCGGAATCTTGAGACTGTCTGTAAAATCGCACTATTATCTCAGTCTTTAAATCAATAATTCCGATATTGCAATGATCGTATGCTACAAGACAAAATAGCGCAACTCAAAAAGGAAAAAGACGTAGTCATTTTAGCTCATAATTATCAGCTGCCTGAAGTTCAGGATGTGGCAGATTTTGTTGGGGATTCATTAGGATTATCAAGACAGGCTGCAAAAACCCCGCACAAGACAATTCTGTTTTGCGGAGTTCATTTCATGGCAGAGACTGCCGCAATCATTTGTCCGGACAAAAAGGTACTCATCCCGGATTTGGCTGCTGGCTGCTCACTTGCAGATTCTATTACAGTTGACGAGCTAAAAAACTGGAAAAAAGAACATCCGGGAGCAATCACAGTGGGGTATGTCAATACGTCGGCCGAAGTTAAGGCAGAACTGGATTATTGTTGTACCTCATCAAATGCGGTAAATGTAGTCAAGGCAATTCCTGAAAACAAGGATGTCTTGTTCTTGCCTGACATGTTTTTGGGCTCGTATGTAGCAAAAATGACTGGAAGAAAAAACATGCACATTTGGGCAGGTGAATGCCATGTTCATGCAGGTATACGATCAGATGACATTCACAAGCTTTTGGATTCTTACACAAATTCGGAATTGTTGGTACATCCAGAATGTAGCTGCACCTCGCAAATAATGTATGATGTTGCAGTGGGTGATTACAAGAATCGCCAAGTTCAGGTAATGTCTACTGAGGGAATGATGAACTATGCCAAGCAATCTGCAGGACAAAACTTTGTAGTTGCCACAGAAACCGGAATCTTGTATAGAATGCAACAACAAAACCCAGGCAAGAACTTCATCCCAGCTTCACAAGGCGCAGTATGCCAATACATGAAGATGATTACACTGGACAAAGTCTATTCTTCATTGATGGAAGAAAAATACGAAGTTAGGGTACCAAAACAGACTGCTGACAAGGCAAGACTTGCAATAGAGCGAATGCTTGCTATTAGCTAGATCTCTAAACTAAAATCAATCGCTTTTGCAGAATTTGTAATGGAACCAACTGATATCATGTCAACTCCAGTTCTTGCATATTCTTTGATGTTTTGAGCGTTAATTCCACCAGATGCTTCCAATCGGATATTTTTTCTCAAGCCCATTTTTTCCAATTGTAAAATAGTCTTTTTTATCATCTGAGGAGAAAAATTATCCAGCATTATTATTGGAACACCCATACTTGCAACCAAAATCGCATCCTCAAACGTATCGACTTCGACTTCGAATATTTTGGCCTTTTTCTTTGCACGTTTGATCAGCTCCACAATAGAGCCTTCTGACGCAATGTGGTTGTCTTTTATCATAATCATGTCGGCTAGTGTAATTCTGTGCTTTTTGCCACCGCCAATTTCCACTGCTTCTTTGTCAAAGAATCGCAAGCCAGGTGCAGTCTTTCTTGTGGAATAAAGGTCGGTTTTTTTGCTGACTGATTTTACCTGTTTTACTAGAAGATTGGTCGCAGTTGCAATTCCACTCATTCTTGATAACAGATTAAGTGCAGTTCGCTCGCAGCTGAGAATCGATTTTGCCGAGCCTGATATTCTCAATACTGCCTGATCTTTTTTGATAGCAAGACCGTCTTTTCTCAAAATTTGTACAGAACAATTCTTTAGAGAAAAAATCTCTTTTGCATATTTTGCACCGGCGACAATTCCGTCCTGCCTGGAAACTATATTTGCAGTGATTTTTTTATTTGATAAAATCTGACTGGTGATATCTCTGTGGCTATTGTCTTCAGCTAAAAATTTTGCAAGCTCTTTTTTTGTATTCAAGTGTTTGATGTACTAAAACACAGTAAATAGAATTTATGCTATCTTTAGTGCGTATTTGCCTTTCTCTTTAATTCCCAAAGTCTGGGCAATGTGTGAGTTTTGAGGATCACCAATCAGTACTACTCCAACCCAGTCTGGTGTCAAATCAGATGATTTGCAAATAGGACAAACTTTGCCAGAAAAGATACATTTGCATTTTCTGCAAGCCATTTCCTTAACCATTTATTTTTTCACTTCTACTGTTTTCTTTTCTTTCTTCTCTGTATCGCTACCATCTTTGCCGGATTTTTTGATCTCTTCTGCAATCCAGTCTTCAGCACCCAAAAATGGCTGTCTGCATGTAATGCCGATTTTACCCATAGTTGCAGCTTTTCCAAGTGACACTGCAGTAATTCTTGAACGTAGTGTAGAGCCGACCTTTAGTGTGCGGTTGCTCTGCTTTGCAATGATCATACCAGACTTTACATCTGATTGCAGATAGTCATCCATTACTTGTGATAAATGCAATAGTGCGTCAGTTGGACCGATTCTTACAAATGCGCCAAAGTCTGTAATGTCTACAATTTCTCCCAAAACAATCTCTTGCAGTTTTGGAGTAAATGTCAATGCCTCAAATTCAACTCTGTGGTATGTTCCACCGTCGCCGGCAATCATTTTGCCCATTTCGTCGACTTTGGCATCTAAAATCATAATGATGTATCCTAGATCTGCGTTGATCATGGATTCGTATTTTTCCTTGAGAATAGCGACTGCTGCCTTTTTGAGCGATGCGCCAAACATGCTTGGAGGGATCCTAACAACATCCTCTAGGGTCGATATAGAAAACAACTATGCGAAACTCCCTTCGTATAATTTATGAATCTTTGGGTAACTTTGTAAGAATTTTTGAGAATCTTGGATGGGATTTATCCATAATTGTATGAATTTTGCATGGTGCAGATTCTGACCAACCAAAAAATAATTTGTGATTAGGAATCCCTAAGCTGTAATTTTAGCACAAATCATGTCAGTGTTTTGAAAAACGACATATCTTTAAATAATGTAAATCGAATTTTTTGTACATGGTTGGAGTAGACATAATTATCACAAAACTGGCAACAGTAATTGATCCTGACCTCAAAAAAGACATTGTATCAATGGGAATGATCAAGGATTTAGAACTAAACGACGGAAATCTCAAGTTTACACTGGAACTCACAACACCGGCATGTCCGTTCAATGACCAAATAGAGCAGGATGTTCGAAAGGCGATCTGTGAAATCGACGGAATCAAAAACTCTGACATCAAGGTAACTGCCAAAGTCATGGAAGGACGTGCACTGGATGCAGACGAGGCAATGGCTTCTGTCAAAAACATTATCGGCGTTGCATCTGGCAAAGGTGGCGTAGGAAAATCAACAGTATCACTAAACCTGGCATTGGCACTTGCACAGTCTGGCGCCAAAGTCGGATTACTTGATGCAGATATCTATGGACCAAGCATTCCATTGATGCTTGGAATGCAAAAAGCATTCATGGAAGTGGACAACAACAAGCTCCAGCCAGCAGAGA
>JBJTCW010000051.1:0-11620 GCA_046092065.1 Candidatus Nitrosotenuis sp.
TTTTTTAGCGAGCTTGCAATTCCAAGCAAAATATTGAATGCGGCCATGTTCTGATTATTCCTCAGATGCATAAGCGCCATATCAAAGTCGGGGTTTTTTTCCACCACAAAATACTTGGGAATATTATTCTAATATACTAGATGTTAAGCCGGAAGAACACTATCAGATAAATAATTTGATTACCCACATTACGGCAAATGACATGCCGGCACTTGCAGGAATTGTAATTATCCAAGCCCAGACAATTCTTTTGCCAATGCCCCATCTTACTGCAGTCAGTCTTCGCACAGAGCCTGCGCCCATTATAGAGCCAGAGATTCCGTGTGTGGTGCTTGCAGGAATCCCCGCATGTGCCAATACTGCCAAAATTGTTGCGCCTCCGGTTTCTGCCGCAAATCCTTGGTATGGTTTTAGCTGGGTTATTTTGACTGCCATTGTCTTTATGATTCTCCATCCTCCAAAGAACGTTCCAAGTCCTATGGCAGCTGCTGCCATGACTATTACATAAAATGGAATATCGAACTTTGTTGTGATTCCCTCGCTTAGCAAAATCAGGGCAATGACGCCCATTGTTTTTTGTCCATCGTTTGCTCCATGAGTCAATGAGAAATATGTCGACGAAACAAGTTGCAGTCTTCCAAAAATAGTATTGACCTTGCCAGGTCTTTTCTTGGCAAATATTGTAATTATCAAAGTGGCAATGCCAAACGCGACTGCAAATCCTACCACTGGCGATACTATGATTCCAATTGCTACTTTTTGCAGTCCATCAAACAATATGGCATGAGTTCCAGCACCAGCAATTCCTGCGCCGATTATTCCACCAATTAATGCATGACTGCTAGATGACGGAAAACCCCAGATCCAAGTTATCAGATTCCAGATTATTGCTCCAATCAGTGCACCAATCACTATAGGCACTGTGACAAAGTCAGGGTTGATGATTCCCTTTCCAACAGTGGTTGCAACTGCCACACCAAACAAAAATGGGCCAATAAAGTTTGCAGCTGCTGCCAGACTAACTGCTTGCAGTGGTTTTAGGATTCTAGTACCTACTACGGTTGCAATAGAGTTTGCCGCATCGTGAAAGCCGTTGATAAAATCAAAAAATAGTGCCGTCAGTATTGCAGCTATTGCAAGCTCATACATGGCAATCTATGTGTACTTTAGAACAATGTCTTCGATTACGTCTGCAACATCAAGACATCTATCAGATGCCGATTCTATTGATTCGTAAATGTCTTTTAGTTTGATTATTGTTACTGCGTCATTTGATTCGAAAAGTTTGCCTACGGCGGTTCGGTACAATTCGTCGATATTGTGCTCTATTTCACTGATTTTTCGGCAGTGCTCAATTAGGGACTTGTCTGCCTTGACCTCTTTTAGTCTGGATATTAGCAGTTCTACTTCTTTGATTGCGTTTAGAAGCTCTTTTGCAATATCTAGCATGTATGGAGGAGTTGATGTTACGTGGTAGCTTTTGATTCTGCCTGCAACTCCTTCGATATAGTCAATAATATCATCTGTCTTTGATGCGATTCTTTGGAGGTCTTCTCTATCCAAAGGCGTGATGAATGTTTTGTTCAGTTCCGCAAAGATAGAACGGGTCAGCTCGTCTGCTTGTTTTTCTAGATTTTTTATCTCCTCTTGGTATTTTGGTGCCTGGTCCATATTTGCAAGTAAATTGACAAGCTGTTCTGCGGTTTCTTTTGCCTTGATTGCCAAATTATCCAGTATAGTTAGAATTTCTTTTTCATTTGACTTTACCCAAGATAGCCATTGACCCATGTGATGGCTCGCCAAGTATGTCATTAAAGAGTGTTGCACATATTCTATAGTTCGCTATATAGTGATGGATCGCCTCACCAAAACAATTTTGTAATGATCTTAAAATCAAAAAACATGAAACGAATCGAGGCAATCATTCCATCAAACAGACTGAACTTGATAGTTTCTGCAATCGAGGAAACCAAAGTGACTGGAATCACAATAATAGAATCCAAAGGACGTGGGAATGGAATCAGGCCATCGCTTCACGGATCTCGTGGAACAAGTACACATGTGGCGGAATTCAACAGCATGGCAACAATAATTGTAATTGTGGAGGATTCCAAAATGGATCAAACAATAAACGCCATCATGGATATAGCAAGCACCGGGTCTAGCGGTGATGGTAAAATCTTTGTCTCAAGCATTGAAGATGTCTACGATGTGCAGACAAAAAAGAAAGGCCTTACCTAGGGATTGATTATTGCTCTGCCCAAAATCTTGCGAGCCTTTAGGTCTTCAAGAGCAGTGTTTGCTTCTGATAAAGAATATCGTTTTGAGATAATTGGATTGATTACTCCTCTTTTTGCCAGATTTAGCAGTTCTACCATTTCGTTATAGTTGCCAGTATATGCTCCTTGTATTGTGATTGCCTTGAGTGGCACTGTTACTAGTGATAATTCTATTGCGCCGCCAAAGAGACCAACCAGTGTCATGGTGCCTCGTTTTCTTATAATTGCAAGGCCCATCTTTACTGTTGGTGGTGCGTTTACAAAGTCAATTACACAGTCAGCTCCCTTTCCGCCGCAAAGTGTCATGATTTTTTGTGTTGCTTCTGGATCCTTGGAGTTTACTGCATGATCTGCGCCTAGCTCCTTTGCTGTTTGGAGTTTAGCATCGTCAATATCTACAATTATGATGTTTGCATTTGTTATGGCTCGCGCAATTTGCACGCCCATCAAGCCCAATCCTCCTGCGCCAAAGATCACAACATTACTCTGAGAAGTTGCGCCTGATTTTTTGATAGCATTATACGCCGTAAGACCAGAACAAGCAAGAGAAGCAGCTGCTTCCAGATCCATTCCGGTTACTTTGGCCAAGAACTTGAAATGTGGAATCAGTGCATATTCTGCATAGCCGCCATTTTGGAAAACTCCTAGAGAGTGCGGTGCATCACAAACATTGTCATTTCCTATTCTGCATGCAGAGCAGTTTCCGCATCCAATCCATGGGTATACCAAGACATTGTCGCCAACTGCAATTCCCTGAACAGTACTTCCTATTTCAGTAACAGTGCCTACAATTTCATGGCCTGGAATAACTGGAAATTTGACGCCTCTATCGGTTACCTTCATGAATCCATCTCCCGTGTCATATCCACCTTCCCACAAGTGCAAGTCACTGTGGCAAACGCCGACTGCCTTGACCTTGATTAGTACTTCAGAGTCCTTTGGTTTTGGTACAGGTACTTCGGAGATCTCTAATGGTTTTTCTGGCTCCATGATTCGTGCGGCTTTCAATAGATCAGTGACGGTGTAATTACAATATAAGAGTTGACTGGACGAGGCAAAAAAATAGAGCCTTCTAGTATTAGTAGACAAAAATGCTGATCAAGTCATTGAGCGAGGCAGAAAACATCTCTCAAGCGCCAGTAAACGTTCTGTTTAACCCAAATACAATAATCAAAAAAGACGTCTGGGAGGTCAACATTGTCCAGATTTTGGAGATCCTAATTAGAATTCTAAAAAAGGCGGACAAAAAAGACCTTCGAGTTGCTGGAATGGCTGCGCTTTCATCGTCTTTGATACACAGAATGAAAGTTGAGAGAATCTTTGCATTGCAAAAGGCTGCAATGGAAAAAAAGCCATTGAGTCAGAGAACCGATGTTGATATCCAGTTACTAAACATCCCGTATCGCCACGAGTCCACATATCCAGTTACTTTGGAAGAACTGATGGATTTGCTTGAAAACCTAATCGGAACAATCGCAAACCCACGTTCCAGAAAAGGCGGCCAGCTAAAGTTCGAGCCAGTGGAAGCGCCGGACTTTAAGGATTATTTTGTATCACTAGAATCAATCATTGGAAAATATGAAGAGCTGATTCTGAGAAAATTGGACGCTTCTGGCATTGGCTTTTTGCATGTAATAATTGCAGACTTGGATACAATTGACTCCATTCGATGCTTCTTTGCAATCTTGTTTTTGGCCAGAGACCAAAAGGTAGACTTGGAACAGGCAGAAGACGACATCAAGATTACTCTGATCAGGGAGACTGTATGAAAATAGAAGACGAAAATGAGGCAATCTCTAGACTAGAGGCTGCCCTGTATTCAGCAGGCAGACCCCTAATGGTGGAGGAGCTAATCAGGGCATCAGGCACGGAATCTCGAACAAAAACCTTGGCATTACTAGGAATAATAGAGAAAAAGACCAAGTCTGCATTTAGGGCAATAGAGATAGCGATTCTGCCAGACGGCGCCTATGTAATGCAGCTAAAACCAGAGCTGAACGATACGGTGCGAAAATTTGCATCTAGACCAATTCTAGCAAAGGCAACACTCAAGACTTTATCCTATATTGCGTATATGCAGCCGATATCATCCAAGCACTTGGTTGAGACAAGAGGAAGCGGAGTTTATTCTCACCTGAAGGAACTAGAACAACTTGATTTCATATCTCACCAAAATGTTGGAAGGCTCAAGATTTTCACTACAACTGCAAAATTCCAAAAATACTTTGGCATATCTGGAGATACTGACATTCTAAAACAAATCTTGTTCAAAAAGCGCAAGTCCACTCCAGAGCCAATAACTCAACAAGCCTGATTCTAGCGCAAATCTGGCGTTGTGTATAAATTAGAGTCCCATTCAGCAATTTTGTGAAACGATCAGTCGAGAATCTTGCAACAAGCAAAATTACTGGCGGAAGACGAGTCCCACTAAAGACTAGAAGAAAATACGACATGGATAGATTTCCAAATGAAGCAGTAATGGGTGAGCAAATAACAGTAACAAGACAAGTTCGCGCAAACCATTCCAAGACTGGACTAAAAACAACAAATCTAGTAAACTTGGCAGTTGCAGGTGGTAAAGTAAAGAAAGTAAAGATTCTCAAAGTTTTAGAAAATGCAACAAACAGCGACTATCAAAGACGCGGAGTAATTTCCAAAGGCGCAATTCTAGAAACTGAAGATGGTAAATGCCGCGTTGTATCAAGACCAGGACAACACGGACAAGTAAACGCAGTTTTGATAAAGTGAGTTAAATGAAAGATTACGAGCATGTCGTAGTCTGGCTGGATTATTTTAACAAAAACCTGACAGTACGAGCAGGTAGGAGACTGACAAAGGAAAAATGCATTTTCGATCCTTCACTTAAAGAACTCCAGGATGCTGTAACCGATGCCGGTATGGTAATCAAGGAATCCAATGACAAGGCAAGATTCCCAAGAAGGGCATTTGTCAGGTCCGGCTACATCACAGTTCCAAAATCTTTACCCAAGGGAAAAATCCTAGCAAAGATTTCCGAAAAAATGGTTTCAAAAAGAGCCAAGCAATCAAAATAAGATCGCTTCTAGCTACAAGCTAAAGTAAAGTTGACAAAAGTCTATGATTAGCTGAGAATCATTTTGAAAAATAATTGCAGGAGATAGGGGAAATTATGCACTTGGCCAGTAGTGGCCGTGTCATCATTAGGTTGACCGGACTACTAGATGAAGGCGACTATGTTTGCGACAACACCGGCAGAAGAATCGGCAAGGTAACAGAACTAATCGGTCCTGTTTCTGCGCCATATGCGTCTGCCATATCGTTGACAAACAACATCAAAAAGTACGTCGGAGCTAAAGTGTACTTCCTTGAAGAGCCTGTGATGAAGCGAAATAAATCAAGGAGATACAGAAGATGAATATCACAGAACTAGAAACATGCTGCCCAGAATGTAAATCATCTTTAGTAGATGATATTCACAATGGTGAGCGAATCTGTTCCATGTGCGGAATTGTCGTCATGGAACAGCTGGCCGACTATGGTCCAGAGTCAAAAAGCTCAAGCCTTGAAGAAAGAACGAAGCTCACAAGAGCAAGCGGTCAAACAACTTTTTCGCAACACGATCTTGGCATCGCGACAGAAATATCCATATCCACAAAGGATTATTCTGGAAAGATAATCAACTATCAAGTTGCAAGTCAGATGCACAATCTGCGCAAATGGCAACAACGAGTCCGAGTTTCATCTCCAAGAGAGAGACGACTCGCAAATGTACTATCCATGATTGGCAGTACATGTCAGGCACTTTCGTTGTCAGAAAACGTGCTAGAGACTGCATCAATGATTTACCGGAATTTAGACTCCCATATGGAAGTCAAAGGAAAATCTGTTGCATGTATTGCAGCTGCCGTAATTTACATGGCCTGCAAGCAATGCAATGTAGTAAGATCGCTTGAAGAAGTATGTGCAGGTACCGGATCAAACAAGGACCTCAAAATGAGGACTAAATTATCCGCCAAATACTACCGCATGCTCGTAATGGAGCTAGGCTCAGTCACAGCACCAGTAATAACTATGGACAAGTACATCTCCAAAATATCGAACCTAACCAGTACCGATGTTCGAGTGGAGAGACTTGCCTTGGAGATTGCTGAAAAAACAAAGGACATGAACGTAGCAGATGGCAAAGCCCCAAACGGAATTGCCGCTGCCTATCTGTACATTGCCTCAATTCTTTTGGGACAAAACGTGTTACAGCGCGACGTTTCGAGCGTTGCAGGCGTAACAGAAGTTACCATCAGAAACAGGTGCAAAGAGATTCTTTCAGGGTATAAGCTGAACTTGACACTAAGACCAAATTTGGCCAAAAACTAATCCTTCCTCTTTTTGTTTTTGTACCTTAGGACTAGCTAAAATTCATCGAGATTATATACAGTTTGGAGATATTTGCAAAACATGGCAGTCCTGGAAATCAAAGACCTGCATGTGAAAAGAGAGGGAAAACAAATCCTCAATGGAGTCAACCTAAAGACTGGTCCTGGCGAAGTTCACGCTATAATGGGACCAAACGGCTCTGGCAAGTCCACACTAGCATACACCCTACTAGGACATCCAAAATATGAGGTAACACAGGGAAAAATTATCTTTGATGGCGAAGACATTACAGAAGCATCCACCGATGAGCGAGCAAGAAAAGGTCTGTTTTTGGGATTCCAGTATCCAACAGAAGTGTCTGGAGTAGGTTATTCGCATTTTCTTAGAACATCATACAATGCATTATCAAAATCACTGCAAAGCAACGACAGAGAGGTATTCATCACAGTTAGAGAGTTTCAAAATTATCTGAAAAAGAACTTGCAAACAGTAGGCCTGCGAGATGACTTTTTGGGTAGATATCTAAATGAGGGATTCTCTGGGGGAGAAAAGAAACGCTCCGAGGTATTGCAAATGGCGGTTCTAAAACCCAAAGTTTCGATTCTTGATGAGCCAGACTCGGGCCTTGACATTGATGCAGTACAGGCAGTGGCAAAAGCAATCAGTGATGTATCCACACCAGATGCAACAACAATTGTAATTACTCACTATGCAAGAATTCTCAAATTCTTGAATAAATTGGACTATGTCCATGTCTTTGCACAAGGCAAAGTTCTCAAATCCGGCGATGCCAAGCTAGCAGATGAGCTAGAGCAAAAAGGCTACGACTGGATTGTCAATGCGTAGTTGTTGTATTTTGTTTCTATAGTGTTTAGGCAAGATTTTGTTGAGGTTGTTGGAAATCATATCACCATAGGAGTTACTGCCAAGCCTGTTGGTGGGGAAGCAAACAAGGAGATTATCAAAAAACTCTCAAAGCATTTTGGGGTTTCTTCTTCTAATATTGTGATAAAATCTGGTCACAAATCAAAGGAAAAGATTATCGAGATTGCATAAAAGAGAATGATTGACAAAATTGCAGACAGACCTAACTGGTCAGCATTTTCAAGTGTCGTGTGTAAAATCACACCATAACTGGGCCGAAAAACATTTTCAAGGATTTAACCCATGAAATGTAAATTGTTTGATTTTTGGTTAGGGGTTGAACGCATGATGAACAATCTACTCTAACTCTACTTTGAATTCATTCTTTGGTTGATTTTTTGCCCTTTCCATTATCTCATATTCAATCATGCAGTAATAATCAAAGATCTTCATCTTTTTCTCCTGTGCATCTTCAACATATCGCTCTATATCAGAGACTAAAACTCCCTGGGCTGCCAAAAACGCCTCGTCTTCTTTTCCTAGTTTTTGATATGCCTGTGATTTTGCATTGGCGGCAAAGCTTGATTTTTCTCGTTGCTGTGCTTTATCATACAACGGTATTGCATCTGCAAACTTGCCCAAAAACGAAAGCGTGTTGGCCTTGTTCAATAACGCAGTTACATTGTCAGGCTCTATTTTTAGCGCCATGTCATAGTATTGCATTGCGGAATCATGTTGTTGCATTTCATTATATGCAAGGCCCTTGGTGTTTAGAATCCAAGGATTAAACGGGCTTTGCGATAACATCTTGTTGCATAATTCAATCACAAAATCAAATTTTCCAAGTTTTTCCAGAGCTAGAATCTTATTTTTTGTAGCATATTCATCAAACTCGTTTATCTCCAGTACTTTGTCGCAAAATAATATCGCTTGATCAAGCCTGCCAAGATTCAAAGACGCCATTGCAATATTCTGCAAAGCAATCATGTCTTTTGAGTCTGCCTTGAGCATGTTTTGGCAAAATGATATAATCTCATCCCATTGTTTGTCCGTGTACAGTTTTTTTATAATATCAATCGGATTGCCCACATACGCCATGATACCATTGTATTACACCAGGCACATTAAGATTTCAAAACCACGTGTTTTTTCTTGAATCTTTCATGTATTTCTATTATAAAATGAAAGGCAATCACCTTGGCAAACACCACCGCTGAGATGAGCGCAAGTGTTGCCTGGCCCAAATACAATAGATATCCAGTAACGCCTGTTGCAGTCATTAATTCCAAAGCAGTGCAGGTACAAAACCAGAGGAGTTTGTTCCTTTTCATGGTATAATATTGGTAGTAATTTCAATTAAAGATTCATCCAAATCGTGAGTTTCAAAATTATCGTTAAATATGGTTAATCCAAAACCAAAACCATGTCGGAGACTAGGACATTTTTCAACTTTTCATTTTTCAAAATAGACCCAAAGTGGCGCTGGATGGCAGACCTGGCAAAAGAAGAATCCGCAAAGGAAATCGACCAAGTTCTGAGAAATTCAAAGACAAAATACCGAGTCTACTCCACCCTAGGATTGCGCGATGATGCAGAGTTTCTAATCTGGTTTGCATCAGAATCCATAGAAGACATACAAAACACAATATCAAAACTATACACTACGGTCTTTGGCAAATACATCATACCATCTCATGTATACCTGTCATGCACAAGGCCATCAATTTACGCAAAGACTGGAAAAACCTCGTCATTTATCGCAGGAGAAGAGGCAAAAAAATACGTTGTAGTGTATCCTTTTGTAAAAACTAGAGACTGGTATTTGTTGCCACTAGAACAAAGAAAGAAAATGATGGATGAGCACATCGAGGTAGGCCACAAATATCCGCAGGTCTTGCTAAACACCACATATTCATTTGGAATTCACGATGAAGATTTCATGCTGGCATTTGAATCAGATGAGCTAAACGCGTTTCAGGACTTGGTAATGGAGCTCAGAGAGACGCAGGTCTCAAAGTATATCGAGCGCGACACGCCAATGATCGTCTGCGTGAAAAAAGACATCATACCGCTCATCTCCAGCCTTGGCTAGAATTTCAGGAATGCAAATCTGGGATAAACATAAATGCAAATTTGCCAGCCCGAACAATACCAGGAGAATCTGAATTGAAATACAGAACACTAGGAAAAAGCGGAATCAAGGTATCCGAGATAGGATTTGGGGCCTGGACCATAGCTTTGGACTGGTGGGGCAAAAAAATTGAAGATGATGAAGCTAAACGAATGCTAAAAAGAGCATATGATCTTGGAATCAATCTCTTTGAGACAGGTGACATGTACGGTAAAGGCAAAAGCGAAAAGCTAATCGGCGAAGTCTTCAAGGGAATGCGAAATGACATAGTAATTTCAACAAAATATGGTTACGAGTTTGAGGGTGCCGCCCAGATTGGCCACTCGGAATTGCCGCAAAGATTTGACCCATTATTTACAGAACATGCTCTACGAAATAGTCTTGCAAGGCTGCAGACAGATCATATTGATGTATACGGACTGCATAATCCAAAAATGTACCACATTCAGGATGACGTAATTTTCAATACTCTAGATAACAAGATAAACGAAGGAGTAATCGGCACCTATCAAATAGCATTGGGTCCTGCAATAGGCTGGACAAAGGAAGGACTAGTTGCAATGGAGCGCAAAAACGTATCTGCTGTGCAAACTGTATACAACATTTTAGAGCAGACCCCAGGAAATGAGCTAATTGATTCTGCCGCAGACAAAAATGTTGGAATCCTAGTCAGAGTGCCAGACGCATCTGGAATCCTTACCGGTAAAGTAAAGGCAGACACCAAAATAGACGAAAAAGATCACCGCTCGGTTCGACGCGGAGAATGGGTAAAATCAGCCTTGGACAAAGTCGAGCAGCTACGACCAATTGCTGAAAGAAATGGCCTCAACATAACAGAGCTTGCAATCAAGTTCATTCTATCAAAGAATCCCATATCATCAGTGTTTCCAACAGTAATTAGTATAGAGGAAATTGAGCAGTTTGCTGCAATGTCAGATGGCAGATACATTCCAGCATCAGACATGTCAGAAATTGCCAAGATGTATTCGGCTTGGCCTTCATATGAGCTCAAGGCAACAGTAGCCTGAGTTCCATTTTGGAATCGCAAAACTAGATCAGGTTCCGCCGTCGTTATATCATTTTGATAAAGAATTACAATTAAGACATGATTTACAGTGTAGATCCCGATCAGGCAATCAACAAGGCGCTTTTGGCATTTTCAATAGAGTCAGCCCTTGTACGAGTCGGCGGGCCATATTATGACAAAGTCATATCAAGGCTGGAAAAGGAATACGGATTGCACATTTCAGATTGCGACAAAAACCCGCAGGCATTAAAGCAAATCCTGCAGGACATATTTGGCAAATCATATCAGCAGATTCTCAATGAAATAAAGCTGGAGCTAAACGGAGCTAGCAGCAAAGAATACTATTCCAACTTTTTGACTGCCCTTGCAAAATAGAATATTTGATATTCTAAGAGAGGATTAATAGGAGAAATATGCATGACATATAGTATGTTTCCAGAACACGACATCAACAGAGCATTTTTGGCGTTTTCCATAGAGATTGCTCTATTGAGGATGGGCAAGCCCCAGTATGAAAAAGTAGTATCAAAATTAGAAAAGGAATACCAGACTTATCTTCCAGACTGCGACAAGAATCCAGAAGTGCTAAAGCGAGTTCTCCAGGACATCTTTGGCGATTCATACGATGACATTTTGAGTGAAATAAAGACGGAACTGGGCGAGGCTAGCGAGAAAAAATACTATTCTGACTTTTTGAATGTGCTTGCAAAATAATGCAATCACATACTATAACATCTCAGAAAGGAGCATTACTAGCATCGCTGTTTGTAATCGGTCTTGTGTATTTTCTTGCAAATTTGCTTCATCAAGAAAAATATCCAATTATTGAGAACAGTATCTATCCCACAGACATTTTCTTTATTGCAATATCGCCAATCACAATTATTTTTGCTGTACTGCTAGTACTGCGACACAAGACAACCGGGAGTCATGCAAAGGCATGGATTTTATTTTTGGTAGGATCTATAG
>JBJTCW010000052.1:0-1188 GCA_046092065.1 Candidatus Nitrosotenuis sp.
TTATGAAGCTGTGGGATTCTTTATTGATACAAACGGAAATCAAGGTCAAACCATCAAAGTTAAACTAGATCAAATTGACCCAAAAGGATCTAAGGAATTAGTTTTTGTTAATCCTGTTTCGGGATTTGTGAAAGAATTTAAAATGCAAATGCTTGGTGGAACACTTGTAACTGAACCGACGCCAAGCCCTAATAAAACAAAACTAAACTCAACTAGTTCCATACCGCCACCTAGTGTTAAGCCTGAACAGGAAAAGGCAAAGGTAAATGCAGAAAAAATGCCTGAAACCCCATTAAATTCTACAAAAACAATTCCTGTTAACGGAACCAAGTCCATACCGCCACCTAGTGTTAAGCCTGAACAGGAAAAGGCAAAGATAAACGAATTGAAAGAACTGGAACGACAAAAAGAAGAACTTGCAAAGGAGAAGGCAAGACTTCAAGAGGAAAAGGCAAAGATAAACGAATTGAAAGAACTGGAACGACAAAAAGAAGAACTTGCAAAGGAGAAGGCAAGACTTCAAGAGGAAAAGGCAAAGATAAATGAAGAAAAACTAAAGGAGGAAGCTAAAAAGAAGTCAGAGCTAGAAAAAAAGAAACTTGAGGGAGAGAAAAAATCAATAGCAAAAACCGAAGATCAACTGTCAAAGGAGAAGGCAAAGGAGAAGGCAAAGGAGAAGGCAAAGGAGAAGGCAAAGGAGAAGGCATCAAAATCAACTACAAAGAAATAATCCAAATCAAGTAATCATAAAAAAACCAACTACGCCCTGAGGTTCGTTACAGATTCTAAATCCCTGTTTTTTAAAATATGCCAAAATGTTGTATTTTACTAATTTTTATGCGTGAATTAATTGTAAAATTCTAGACTTAGAACTGATCTAATTTTTAACATAGAATTTCCATTATGGTTTATTGGCTTCAAAAGGCTCAAAACTCTCGGCTGAAACTAGAGCCAAGATTAGTGCAAGTAAAAAAGGTCAGATCTCATGGAAAAAAGGCAAAACAGGAATTTACTCGCCTGAAACTAGAGCAAAGATGAGTGCAAGTCGTGTGGGAAAAAACCTAACTGTGCCAAAGATTGAATTATCATCAAATTCTATAGGAAACATTGCTTTCAGAAAAACAAAAACGCATGGTATCAATCTTTGAAAAACATGTTCAAGCTGAATTAGATGGGGATATTGAAACG
>JBJTCW010000053.1:0-3223 GCA_046092065.1 Candidatus Nitrosotenuis sp.
ATCTCTTGGCTCAACGCAACCATTCTTAACAAATTATTGCCTACTAAATTTGCAGAATGTAATATTTGAACCGAGTTCGCAGGAAGACACGGTCCTCCTACTCCTGGTCCAGGATAATGAACTTGGAAATTATATTTCATATCAGCCGCTTCCAGTACCTTCATGACATCAATTCCTAGTTTTTCACATAATATTGCAAGCTCATTTACAAATGCGATGTTAATATATCGAAAAACATTCGTGGTAAGCTTTACAGCGTTTGCCGTTTTACAGTCTGGCATTTTTACTAACTCTACTGGAAATACATGCTTGTAGATCTCGGTAATAATATCAGCTGTTTTATCATCCATTCCTCCAACTAGCCGCGGAAGAGTTTTGAAATCTTTGAGGATTTCTCCTGGATTTGCAGTTTCTGGGCACACACCCAATCCAAAATCTTTGCCAACCACCAGGTTATCATCATCACCTTGTAGGAGTTTTAGAAATGTATTTTCTATGTATCCAGGTTCAACTGTACTTTCAACTATAACGAGCTTTCCTTTAGTCAAAAGATTATGTAGTTTTTTTCCCACTGATTCCAATGCAAAATAATTTGGATTTTTATCATCATCCATTGGAGTAGGAAGCGATAATAGGATTGCATCTGCGTTTGATACAGCTTCTTCTAGATTCGTAGTTGCAAAAAGTTTTTTATTTTTTATCACAGATTGAAATATCTCATCATATCCAGGTTCGTCCTTAAGTGGGAAATTACCAGAATTGATCATGTCAACTAGATTCTCGTTTATATCAACACCAAATGTAGCCAGATTAGAATTTGCAAACGACAAGGCAGTCGGAAGGCCTATTCGCCCAATTCCGACCACACATACGTTCAATTGACCATTTTTTAGTAATTGACGCACTTGAGAAAGATCCTTATTCAATATGCCATTATTTTTGTCCAAGGTTAGTGAATGACTTACGATTCACACAATTAATATAAATTTACATTAAAAGTTAGTTTTAAAATTTTAAAAATACGGCAAATAATGAAAAATTGATTTGAAGTGCGTAATCACGGCGGCAGGTAGGGGAGTCAGACTTCTTCCAATTACAAAAGAATTACCAAAAGAGATGATGCCCATTTTTACAAGGATTTATGGAAAAGAGCGCGTAGTTATTCCATTATTGCAGTATATTTTTGAGCAGATTTATGCAATGAATATTAGAGATTACTGTTTCGTAGTAGGAAGAGAAAAGAGATCCATTGAGGACCATTTTACTCCGCATGAAACATACGTAAAAGAGTTAAAGAAAGAATACAAAACTCTGATATCAAGATTCTACCAAAGATTACAAAATTCCCACCTAGTTTGGATAAATCAAAACAAGCCGGAAGGATTCGGACACGCAGTAAGATTAACTGAGAGATACATTGGTGGAGATGATTTTATTGTTCATGCTGGCGACGTAGCTATAATTAGCAAGATAAAACATCCAATAATGCGTCTGATTGATGCAGCAAAAAAAGATCCAGATATTGCGGCGGTGTTATTATGTAAAAAAGTCCGCGATGTAAGGAGATACGGGGTTCCAACTCTGAGCAAATCTTTTGAATCATATTGGACTGTCAAAGAAGTAGAAGAAAAACCCCTCAGGCCCAAATCCAATTTTGGAATTTTGCCATTGTATTATTTCAAACCAGATGTTTTTGATTGTCTCAGAAAAATCAAACGTGGGAAAGGAAACGAGTATCAACTAACAGATGCAATACAAAAACTCATAGAGGATGGTAAAAAGGTGGTAGCAATACCTCTAAACACTAACGAAATTGAGATTGATGTAGGTACTGTTGAATCATACAGATATGCGCAAGAAATTTCATACAACAAGGCATAGTTTTTAACCACAAATTAATTCGGAAAACCATGAAGATCGGCATCATTGGTTTAGGTTTTGTAGGATTATCTTTTGCATCTGTACTTGGATCAAAAAAATATGTGTTGGGTTTCGATACCGATAAGGCTAAACTGTTATCAATAAGAAACGGAATTCCCCCCTTTTACGAACCAGAACTTGAGGAAAATCTAAAGAAGGCATTAAAAAAAAATCTTAGAATTGTAGATAGTCTTACAGATATAGTAACCAAGTGTAAAATAATTTTCATAACAATAGGCACCCCCCAACAAAATGACGGTTCCATTGATCTATCAAATGTAAAATCAGCAATATCAGAGATTGGAAGTTTATTAAAAAACTCAAGTAACAAGCCTCTTATCATAATAAAAAGCACAGTAGTTCCCGGAACAACAAAAAATACTCTATTACCAATATTGAAGAAAAAATCCGGTAAAAAAGAAGGCAGAGATTTTGAGATCATTACGAATCCAGAATTCCTGCGTGAAAGTATGGCGATTGCTGATACAACCAATCCTCACATTATAGTGTTGGGTGGAACAAAAAACAGATTCATGGGCACGATTGAAAAGTTTTATCGAAAATTACACAGTGGAGTCCCAGTCATAACAACAAACAACAATACTGCAGAACTAATAAAATACACCAACAATTCTTTTCTTGCTACAAAGATTAGCTTCATAAATCAAATTTCCAACATTTGTCAGTCTGTTCCTGGAGCAAACGTAGAAGATATAGCAAAAGCCATAGGATTAGATCCTAGGATAGGCTCTCTTTTCCTGAATGCAGGTCCTGGATATGGAGGATCATGCCTGCCAAAGGACATAAAAGCTATAATCAATTTTTCAAATAAAATTGGCATAAAACCAGTACTACTTGATGCCGTAGAAACAATAAACAAACACCAATTGGAACACCTTCTTGCTATAACAAGAAAAGCTGTAGGAAGTCTAAGGGGAAAACAAGTGACAATTCTAGGACTTGCCTTTAAACCAGATACTGATGATATCCGTGACTCGGTATCAATAAAGCTAATCAAGTTGCTACTAAGGTTAGGGGTGAATGTCAGAGTACATGATCCAAAAGCAATAGAAAATACAAGAAAAGTTTTTGGAACTAAAATAGAGTATTTTTACTCCATAAGAGATGCATTAAAAGGTGCAGATTGCGGCATAATAATGACTAATTGGAAAGAATATTCCAAGATTAATAATCAAGATATCAAATCTATGAAGGAAAATATTATTGTGGACACAAGAAGAATTTTGCAGAGAAGTAATTTGAATTTAAATTATCATCCAATCGGGATAGGATAGAATTGTAA
>JBJTCW010000054.1:0-3122 GCA_046092065.1 Candidatus Nitrosotenuis sp.
GCATGCTGGAATTATTGGTCCGCCCATATTTCTCTCCAGTGCTATTTTGGCCAGTCTTGCGGCATCGATTACAATTCCTGCCGAGTTTGCCTTATCGTCCACTTCTAGTCGGACTTCCATATTATATGGGATGTTTGCCCATTGTCTTCCTTCAATTCTCATGAACATTAATTTTGTATTTCCTAAAAACGGAATGAAATCAGATGGCCCCACATAGATTTGATCATCTGCAAGTCTTTGTGATAATTGCGATTGAACGCTTTCTGTTTTTGAGATTCTCTTGCTGACAAGACGTTCCTGCTCTTTCATGTTTAAAAAATCTGTATTGCCGCCAACGTTGATTTGATAAGTTTTTTCTATTTTGGTTCCCCTGTCATCGCATAGTTTTGCCAAGGTTCTATGTACAATGGTTGCACCTACTTGTCCTTTGATATCATCGCCTACAACTGGGAGTTTTTTTGCCGCAAATTTTGCGCCCCATTTTTTCTCAGATGCGATAAACGATGGAATACAGTTCACAAATGCAGTATCAGTGTCAAGGCATATTTGCGCCCAGAACTGTGTTGCCTTGTCAGATCCTACTGGTAGATATGATACGATGATTTCTGCACCTGTTTTTTCTATTGTCTTTTTGATTTCTTTTCTTAGTTGTTCTGTTGATTTTTTGGATTTTATCGGCTTGACTCTGTTTTCTACCCAGATTCCAACGCCGTCTAGTGCCGGGCTTTCATAGACTTCGGCCTTTGTTTTTGGCATCTTGTTTTTTGGAACCCAGTTGACCATGTTTGGGTATTCATAAATTGCCTCATTGATTGTCTTGCCGATTTTGTTATTGCCAACATCAAAGCCTGCTACAAAATCTAAATCATGAATAGAGTATTTTGTGATTTTTTCATGCATAATTCCAATTACTTTTTGCCTTGGATTTTGCCTATAGTATTCAATTCCCTGGATAAGGCCGGAAAAACAGTTACCTATGCCAACAAGACCGACCTTGATTTTTGCCAAACCTAGTTTGACTTGCGCAAAACGCGTTTTAAGTTTTCCTACTTGAGAATATCCAGTGTAAAGCTGTCAGTAATTTGCTTGCCAGACCCATCAAACGCTATTATTTCCACGACGTATCGACCTTCTAGGATTTTGGAACTGTCATTTTTTTGTTGGTTCCACTCAAAGACGTGTTTTTGCGCTGGATCCAGTTGTAGTCCTGTTAGACTAGTTGAGAAAAATGTTGTTCCATCAAGAGCTCGCACCACAATTCCTGGCGAATCATCTGAGAATCCTATTTTTGTAGTTCCGGAATTTACTATTTGGATTTGTATGGTTTGTCCAATGGTGTAATGGGTTTTTTCTGCATATCCCGAAACCGATGACCCCTGAACATACACTACATTTTGCGAGTTTTGCTGTTGTAGATACATTCCCATCAATCCGGCTGCAATAACTCCAGTTATCACAGATACTGCCAGGCTTTTTGGAATCATTCTTCTGGTTTTGTTCTTGAGCGCCAGTTCTTTGGATATGTGTTTGGCGCCATGATTATTCTTCTTGTTTGAAACGCATATCCCTTTACTGCATCTTTGATCTCTTCTGTAGTCATTAGAGATTCTGCTAAAGCAACCACCTCGCCTTTTTGTGTATAGATTCCAACCAGGTCGCCTTTTCGAATGTTTGGCGATAATTGCAATACTCCAGGAATTGCAAGCTGTGCTCCATGACACAATGCATCAACTGCTGAGTCTCTGATAACAACTGATTTTATTTCAGATAGTGCCATCTCTATTGGCAGAATTATTTTTTTGAGCTTGGAATCATCATTTTTTTCCTCCCAGGTCGCAAAGGCATCTGCCACTTCGTGCAATGTTACCAGTTGACTTTCATGGAATTGGTGTACACGAGAACGCCTCAGCTCCACCATTGTAGCACCTGGACCCAAGAGCTCGCCAACATCATAGTATAATTTTCTGATATAGGTTCCTGCTTCGCATAAAACCCTTAGCAAGAGTAATCTTTCTTTTTGCTCTACTATCTCAAGCTCATAGATCGTTCTTGTTCTTGTTTGTCTTAGGACTGCAGATCGTTGTGGTGGTTTTTGATAGATTTCTCCGATGAATAATTTTAAAATGGATTCTAGTTTTTGCTGGTTTGTTTCCGAGTGTAATCTTCCCAGACCATAGTATTCCTTTGGACCCATGAGCAGTACTCCCAGTGCCTTTGTTGCCTCGCCAAGCCCCAAAGGTAAAACACCAGAGACCTGAGGGTCTAAGGTTCCGCTATGACCTATCTTTGGCAGTTTTAGAATTCGTTTTGCCCATGCTACTGTTTCATGACTTGTAGGTCCTGGTGGCTTGTCCAAAAGAATCAGACCATAATTTAGCAAGTCCTTGATTGATCTTTTGTCATATGGAATGCCATATGCATCATTTGTTATGTCTTGATCAATTTCAAGCAGGTTTTGCAGTTGGGGTAGGCTCAAAGTTTTCTAACCTCTTCAATTGCTTTACTCAAAACACCTTGCGCGTCTAGGCCATCCGTATTAATCACAACATCAAACACAGATAGATCATCTCCAAAATCAAATCCGTATAGTTTTTTGTATAATACCTTGTTCTCATCAAATCTAGTTTTTACTATACTGAGTGCATTTTCCATGTCCATGTTGTCTCTGTTTTGCATTCGTTTTGCGCTGTTTTGTTTGCTTCCGCCAAGCCAGATTTTGATTCCTCCTTCGACTAGCCAAGGTAGTGTATAGCTGGTAATCACCACTCCACCTTTTTGGAATATCTCGACTAGTTTTTGATCTACTTTTTTGTCAAATTCATAATTGTCTTTTCTTTGATTCAAAAAGGTCATTCCTTCTGGGGTGTCCCACCAATCATCGCCTTTAGTTTGGAATCCTTGATCTTGCGCTAGTTCTTTTAGAACATCTCCTCCGGAAAGACTTTGTAATCCAAATTCTTTTGCCAGTCCTTTGGATATTGTAGTCTTGCCGATGGCAGGAGGTCCTGAGATGATTATTGATTTTTGCAAGTCTAGGAAAGATCCATCGATGTCTTGGTGAGCTTCATTATTATGCCGCTAAATGCAATTGAGCCAAGAAAGTACCAACCCCAGAAATAGAC
>JBJTCW010000055.1:0-20163 GCA_046092065.1 Candidatus Nitrosotenuis sp.
ATATTACACAATATTTGAGAATCTCAAGCTAGGCAATCACACTATAGTATTACTAGAATGGAATCAAAACAAGAACTTCTTTTTGGATCCAAAAGATGCAATAACAAGCCTGCTAGACCAGGAAAAAGAGCAGACAAGAAAAGTCTTTTCTGGCGAAACATACGCAATTGTAGCATCAAGGATTGGCGAGTCTGATCAAAAAATCATTGCTGGAAAATTCTCATCATTAAACGTAGACTATGGCGCACCACCACACACAATTATCATACCTGGTACAATGCATTTCACGGAATCCGATGCGCTAAAGGTACTAGCTAACTGCATCAATCCACCAGAAGACAATACTCCAAAAATAGAAAAGATATCTGCGCAAATGATGAAAAAATACATCCCAATGGTACGACGTGCACTGGACCAGATAACACCACACTACAAAGATTCCAAGGAATTTGCCAGTGTTTTGGAAAACGCAGACTTGTACATCAAGGATGCAGAACGATTCTACTCTCAAGGACAGGACGAGCTTGCCATATTGTCAATTGGATATGCAGACGGCCTAGTCGATGCACTGCGAATTGCCAAGGGAATAGAGCCTGAACTATAGAACAAATTAAAAGCCACGTCAGTGCAGAATTGATACCTTGGATGTAATAGACAAAAAAATTCTGGCATCAATGTTTGCCTGCCAGTTTACTAGAGAAAATCTCATTGAAAACATAATCAAAAAGACAAATCTTTCGGAATCCTACATCAGTGAAAGAATTGCAATCTTGAAAAAAAATCTCATGGTTACAGAAAATAACACCCTGACAGACTTCGGCAGGACTACATTACATGTGGTTCTTGCAGGAGGAGTCTTTGATATTATTCATCCAGGTCACATTTACACGCTAAATGCAGCCAAAGCCCTAGGAGACGTACTAGTTGTCGTTATTGCTACTGGAAATACCGCAGTACGCATGAAAAAAAGACAGCCGTTGCATTCTGAAGAGCAGCGCCAAGAACTCATCAATTCCTTGCAGGTTGTGGACCTATGTCTTGTTGGAAACGATGGTGATATCTTCAAGACAGTATCCAAGGTCAGACCCGATATCATCGCATTGGGCTATGACCAGGTACATCAGGAAAAATTCATCACCGATGGCTGCAAGAATATAGACCTAAACGTCCGAGTTGCAAGACTGCAATCACCTATTCCCGAGTTTTCCAGCTCTAAAATAGAAAAAGAGTACGGCGAAGCACTACACGGAATCTAGATCTGAATTTTAATCGACATTGCAGAGCCATTTTTGAGGCCAAGCTTTTTGCGAATCTCAAATTTTGATATCAATTCTATTGTGGATAAATCATGGTGAGTTCTTTCCAATAAAATCAGTTGCGCATCTACTTTGCCATTAATCTTACAAGAAAAACACTTGACCCATCCGTAAGTCCTTTTGCCGTCTGAAAATCCTTCTACCTTTGTTCCCTCGATATTGTTCAGCTGGTGCAGTGATTCGACTTGTTCTTTTTTGTTTAGCTTGACATTTAGCGTTCCAGGAAACGGAACGTATCCAATTTTTTCCTTGAATTGTTTTGTATATCCCTTGAGTGACATGTAGTATTTGCCCTCGCCCATTCCGGCAACCAGAGTTCCATCCAGCGTAATTGCAGATGGAACAGACTCTAGACTATTTTTCAATAAATTATACAAATCAGAAATCTGGTCATGCCCCTTTTGCGTTAGTTTGACTGAAACCTTTCTGCCAGACATTATTCTGTGAATAAATCCACCCTCTTCTAATTCCAATAGATGTTTTGATGCAGCCTGTTGGGATTTGCCAATTTTTTTGCCAAGTGTGCTGGTTGTTATGGTGACATAGTTGTGTCTGGCACCTTTTGATACTAATTCAGTAAGTGTGATCAAATGCTGGATTTTCAGCTCTGACATGTAAAAATAAAAGAGAAAAAAGAGTTAAAGACTCTTTCTTAAGCGACGCCGAGTTCAGTAAATGTCTTCAAAGCAATTCCGTCCTTGTTAGTCAGGGTGGCAACTCTGTGTCCTATGACACATTCAATGCCTGCTTGCTTTGCTCCATCTACCAATCTCTGTGTCACAATTCCGTCAAGTATCAGATATTTTATTCCGGATTGAACTGAAAGTTTTGAGACAAGCTCCGATATTGGAACTTTAAAGACCTCGTTTCTGCTCGAGTCAAGGCCGATTGCTTCTAGTGTTTCATTTATTTTTGCAAATGTCTTTTCTGCAATCTCTGCCATTGGTTTATCGGTTGGATCAGAAAGTGTTGGCTTTGCCTTTGGATTATTCATTTCCTCGATGGTTGGTCGCAAGATATCCGCTATTTGTTGAGGTGTGAGCTCTTCGACTTCAACTCCCTCTGGTGCTCTGTGTACAACGTCGATATCGACCATGCTTTTGAGCTCCTTGAGGATGAATCCGCCTGCTCTGTCTCCGTCCAAAAATGCGACAATCTTGTCCTTTTGGTCGCATAATTCTCGAATAGATTCGTCGATTCGTGCGCCATCAATGGCAAGTGAGTTGTCGATTCCAGCACGTAAAAGATTGATTACGTCTGCTCTTCCTTCAACTAGGATAATCCATGGAGATTCAAAGACTCCTTGTCCGCATGGGAGTTTTCCCCTACCAAATGTGGTTAGTTTACCAGAAGTAGAGGTTCCATCGTGGATGTCTTTGAGCATTGTTTCGCCTTCTGAAATGGTCTTTGTTGCCCATTGCTGCTTGATCTCTTTTGCGCGCTTGATAATGTCGTCCTTTTTTGTGGCACGGACATCTTCAATTGCGGTAAGCTTGAACTTGCAGTCAAATGGACCTACCTTGTCAATACTTTCAATTGCGGCCGCTATCAGCGAAGCAGTATCAACGTCTGTTGACATTGGAATTAGTGCATCGCCTTTAGTGGTGTTTGTAGTGCTAGTAGCAGTTACTTCTATTCTTCCTACTTTGGATAGACGTTGGAGCTCATTTAGGTTCATCTCTGGTCCTAGCAGACCTTCGGTCTGCCCAAAGATTGCGCCTATGATGTCTGCTCTCTCAACAAGTCCATCAACTTCAAAGGATAGCTTAACGTGATACTTGACAATTCCTGTTTGTGGCAATTGAGAACATTCCTCCTAAAGATCAATAGCTTAGTTTGCCAAATCACAGATATAAGTGCTTATGATGATCTAGGCTTGAAAAAATTACAAAAATGTGAAAATGAAGAGTTTATTCTGTGTTGAAAGAGTGTCCGCATGAGCAGGATTTTGTAACATTTGGATTGTTAATCTTGAATCCAGATCCCATTAGAGACTCGATGTAATCGATGTTTGCTCCTTTGAGGTGTTCTTGAGAATAGCTGTCAACTAGTAGTTTGACGCCTTCTTCGACGATGACTGTGTCGTCTTCTTCTGGCTTTGCTTCAAATCCCATTCCATAGGAAAGACCTGAGCATCCGCCACCTTGAACATAAACTCGAAGGTATTCTGGCTTTTCTGCTTCCTCTTTCATGAACTCGGTAATCTTCTCCGCTGCTTTTGGAGTGATTGTGACAAGTTTTTGTGTCTGTTCAGTTGCCATGAAGTGCAAGTCGTTCCAAATTATAATAAGCTTTTCACCCTTATGACACTAGGATAAAGAAAAGATTAGGTATAGCTTATTTTTTGGACTTGTTTACAAATGCAGTCATGCGTTGTTCTCTGTCTGGATCGGTAAAGCAGTTTCTCCATGCTAAAAGCTCGATTCCAAGGCCAGTGTCGAGATCTGCGTTGCGTCCCTTGTTGATTGCTATTTTGGACATTTTTACTCCGGAAACGGAATTTGCTGCAATTTGGTTTGCCATTTTCATGGTTTCCTCCATTAGCGATGCCAATGGAACAACCTGGTTGACTAGGCCTATTTTTTCTGCCTCGTCTGCTTTGATCATTTTGCCAGTGTAGACTAGTTCTTTTGCCTTTGCAATTCCTACTATTCTCATCAGTCTTTGGGTTCCTCCCCATCCTGGTGGAATGCCTATTGTTACTTCTGGCTGACCCATGCGAGCAGTGTCTGCTGCAATTCTAATATCGCAAGACATTGCAACTTCACATCCTCCGCCCAATGCAAATCCATTGACTGCTGCAATTGTTGGCTTGGATACTAGCTCTATTGTGTTAGTTACCAGCTGTCCAAGTTTTGCGTATTCAACTGACTCGTCTGCAGTTATTTTTGACATGTATTCAATGTCTGCACCTGCAGAGAATGCCTTTTCGCCTTCTCCAGTCAGAATGATTACTTTGGTATCGTTGTCTGTGTCTAGTTGTGTAAATACAGAAACGAGTTCTCTTGCAACATCCATGTTCATTGCATTTAGCTTGTCAGGTCTGTTGATTTTGACCGTAGCAATTCCGTTTGATTTTGAAGTCGTAACTAAAGCCATGCTTCTAGGAAAACTTCACACTTGAAATAAATGTTTAGAGGTGCTTGCCCCATTGAGCAAGTGCAGATGCAGCTGCCGTCCAGTCTCTAAGATCATCGTATACTGGCACGCCTTCTTTTTCGATTAGTGCCGAGACTTTCTTGGTATATGGACCGCCGTTGCCTCCTACCAGTAGTGGCTTTTTCTGTTGCTTTGAGAAATTAGCCAAGTGCTGGATGATTGTTTCTTCTAGTGGGTCGTCTTGGAATACAAACCAAGGCATCACAACATCTACGTCGTTTTCCTCGTAGAATTTCTCGATGGTATAACGATAGTCTTCAGCATTTGCACCGCCGGTGACATCTGCTGGGTTGCCCTTGCCAATGACATAGGTTGGTGGAAAGTGAGATTTCATCTCATCCAGGATTTTTGGAGAGATTGTTGCTAGCTTGAGGCCAAGTCTTTCAAATTGGTCTATTCCTCCAATCATTGGACCTGCGCCGTTGCTACACATTGCAACTTTGTTGCCTTTGGCAGCTGGTTGCCATGCAAGTGCTTTTGTGACTGCTACTAGTTCTTGGTAGCTTTCAACTGAAATGATTCCTGCTTGCTTGAATGCGCCCATGATGATAGCATTAGAGCCTCCAAGTGAGCCAGTGTGAGAGGCTGCCTGCTTTGCGCCTGCCTCCGTTCTTCCGCTCTTCCAGATTACGACTGGCTTTTTCTTTTCAGCCATAACTTTTTTGGCAGTCTCGACGAACTTGCGTCCATCTCCAAAGCCTTCTACGTATAGTGCTATTACTTTGGTTTGTGGGTCTGATGCTAGATACCAGATCATGTCTGCTTCATCTACATCTGATCTATTTCCATAGCTGACCATCTTGGATAGACCAAACGAGTCAGCAGATTCTAGGAAACTGATTCCCATTGTTCCAGACTGTGACAACAATGCGACGTTTCCAAGTTTTGCTCTAACCATTCTTTCTTGGCCTTGGAATGCACAGTCCAGTCTGTTTGCCGCATTGAACATTCCAATGCAGTTTGGACCGATAATTCTGATTTTGTGCTTTTCAGATAATTCTTTGACTTGGGCTTCGTATGCTGCACGTTCTCCACCGAGTTCCTTTCCTCCGCCAGACACAATGACGACATTGTGGATTCCCTTCTTTGCGCAGGATTCCAGTACTGGTGGTGTAACTGACAAATCAACACAGACAACTACCAAGTCTACATTACCTGGGATTGCCTCAATTGTTGGATAGCATTTTACTCCAAGAATCTCTTCAGATTTTGGATTGATTGGGTATACTAGTCCCTTGTAGTCATGTTTTGCAAGAGAATCAAGTACAGAGTTGCCCACTTTGCCTGGTGTAGCAGATGCGCCAACCAGTGCAACTGATGCAGGAGTAAAGAATTTCTCCATGAATTCTGCGTTTGGTGCTGCCTTGGATATTGCACTTGGGTTTACCTCTTTTGCCAGAATTATCTTTGCGTCAACGACAAAGTAGGATTTTGGATATACCACTATAGGGTTGAAGTCAATGCTGTTGACATGGGATGCATTGTCCACGCCGATTTTGCCTATCTGAACTAGTGCTTTTGCAAGCATGTTCAAATCAATTGGTGCTGAGCCTCTAAAGCCCTTGAATAGCTTGGATGATTTTAGTTCCTCAATCATGGACTTTGCGTCTGATATTGTAATTGGTAGCATTCTCCATGCAACATCTTTGAAGACCTCAGTCATTACACCGCCAAGGCCTGCCATTATCACAGGACCAAATTGAGGATCGACTTGTAATCCGACAATCATCTCGACTCCCTTTGGAACCATTTTCTCCACGAGGACTCCTTTAATCTCGGCTTTCTTGTCGTATTTTTTCACATTTTTTAGTATAGTATCAAATGTCTTTTTGACTTCTTTTGCGTTTGCAACTCCAACCTTTACTCCACCTGCATCTGTTTTGTGCAGAATTTGTGGGGAAACAATTTTCATTACTAGTGGGAATCCAATTTTCTTGGATGCCTTGACTGCATCTTTTGCAGTCTTTGCTAGTGCATATGGAGGGACTTTGACGCCGTATGCTTTTAGAATTGATTTAGAGACATCCTCGGTGATAACCTTGTGGTCTGTCTTCATTGTTTCATCGAAAATTTTCTGAGTTGATTTCATAAGGTGATCGGGAACACCCCAGTTCTGTATATTAAATTTGTGTCAAAGTCTGAATTCTGACTTGAAGTTTTTGTAAAATAATTTCATGTTTTTTTGGATTATTCCAATGTTGCCGTCTATTTCCGATCGGATCTTTTTTGGATCAATATACGGCAGATTCAGATTTTCTTTGGTGTTATCAAGCCAGGACTGTATAGTGTCAGAATCTACCTCAAAATGGAATTGCACACCTACCGCTGTTCCATACTGGAATGCCTGGTTGTACAATTCCGAATACGCCAGTCTTTGCGCATCTTTTGGAATATCAAATGTGTCGCCATGCCAGTGAAATACCGAGAATGGATTCGACATGCCAGAAAACAGGCTCGATTTTGTGGTTTTGTCAGGAATGATATCATGGTAGAATCCAATTTCTTTTTTCGGTCCTGGATAGACTCGAGCTCCAAATGCCTTTGCTATTAACTGCGAGCCAAGACAAACACCCAATGTTGGAATATTTTTTTGTGTAGATTCTCTAATCAATGCAAGCTCGTCTTTGAGATATTGATGTTCATCGTTTGCACTTTCCGGTGCACCAAGAACCAAGATCATTTTATGAGCAAGTTTTGGAATTTTTTCTTTTTTTGCAGATATTATTTGCAAAGAGTATCCATCAGATTCTAAAAGTTCCCCTATTGTTCCGGGGCCTTCCAGTCTTGCGTTTTGTATAACCAGTACATCAGACATTTATTTTTCACAGCTAGGTGCCTTGTTTATCATGTCCAAAAATTCCGCACCAGAATATTCATGTGTTATAACATGCGGCATGGCCCACAGTATTGTACTTTCTAGTGTGGTCTTTACTTTGATTTTATCGGTGTTGATTCGAGTCACATCGGTTCCGCCATTTTCCGTATCAAAAAATGCAAAAAAGAGATTGGCTATTCTGTCGTCTTTGGAATCAAACTTGCCAAACACCACACCACTACTATGCGCAGATAATCCGCCATGGCCTGTACTGTATGTGCCGAGCTCCTTTCCATCATAGAATATTGTAAATGAATATTTTGAAAAACTGGCAGGCAGATCAGATGGGTTGCACACCTTGACTGTTTTATCAGTCATTACAGAAAGAAAGTTGAATGATTTTGCAGGCCAGGAAAACTCCAATCCATGACTGGATATTGCGTTTATAGAAGAATATCCCAAAGAGCCCGCAATTACTATAATTGATACAATTACCACTATGGTATGCTTGTTTGCCATTAAACCAGCAGTAAATTAGGCATAATTTTAATGATAAAAATGGAAAAGTTATGGCCAGAGGCCTTTTGCTTTGAATGCTTCAACAACTCTGCCAACTGCCAGAACCATTGCTGCGCGTCGCATGTCGATTTTGTGCTTTTTGGACAGTGCAAGTGTGTCGCGGAATCCACGTGTGATGTGGTCTTCCATTTTCTTTGCTACTTCGTCAAATGACCAATAGTAGCCCATGTTGTTTTGCACCCACTCCAAGTATGAAATGCAAACGCCGCCAGAATTTGCCAATATGTCTGGAATGACGATTATCTTTTTCTGGTAGATGATTGGGTCTGCTTCCGGCATTGTTGGGCCGTTTGCAGCTTCGCCAATGATTTTGCATTGGAGTTTTCTTGCAATCGATGCGTTGATTTGGTTTTCCAGTGCTGCTGGAATCAAAATGTCGCATTTTGTGGTTAGTAGTTGTTCAGTTGTGATCTTCTTGCTTCCCGGATAGCCGACTACGGAGCCAGTCTTGTTTTTGAACTCGAGGACCTTTTTGGAGTCCAATCCATTTGGATTAATGATTGAACCTTTGGTGTCACTTACCGCTATAACTTTGGCACCCATTTTTTCTAGGTACTCTGCAGTAAATGTTCCTGCGTTACCATATCCCTGAATGACAACCTTTGCGCCCTTTAGTTTTAGGCCGATTGTCTTTGCAGCTTCGCGGACACAGTATGCGCATCCAAGACCTGTTGCAACGTTTCTTGCAAGCGAGCCTCCAAGTGATAGTGGTTTTCCAGTGATTACTCCCGGCTCATTTTCCATGCCAGAGAGTTTGCTGTAAACATCCATTATCTGAGACATTTCCTTGCCAGTCGTGTATACGTCAGGTGCAGGAATATCTTTTTTTGGGCCGATTATCTCAGAGATTGCAAACGCAAATCTTCTTGTCAGTCTTTCAAGTTCGTCTTCAGATAGCTTTTCTTTTTTAGGATTGACGAAAATTCCGCCTTTTCCTCCGCCCAAAGGTACGTCTACTACTGCACATTTCCAAGTCATCCAAGACGATAACGCCTTGACTTCCTTTTCCATGTACTCGGCTCCGCCTTCTGGATCAAAGTATCTGATGCCGCCCTTGTATGGACCGCGATCGTTGTTGTGCTGACTTCTAAATCCAATGAACGTTCGGATTTTTCCGTTGTCCATTTTCACTGGAAGCTTTACACGCAAGACTTTGTTTGGCTCTGCAAGATAGTCCCTGGTGCCTTTGTCAATTTTTAGAATTGAGCAAGCATCATCAAGCTGTTTTAGTGCATTCTTGAATGGATCTGCCTGAACCAATTTGATCGAGATCTCTCGATCCAATTTCTATTTAAGTCTGTTGAGATTTGTTATACTAAAATAATTGATCGCTGCACTACACCATGATGAGTTCTGATAGTTTTTCGATTTTAGAGAAACACAAGTACATCAATTTGGAGACCTACAAGAAAAATGGTCAAGCCGTTCAAACCCCAGTCTGGTTTATGATTTCTAATAATATGATTTTTGTTCAGACAATGAAAACCACTGGCAAAATAAAGAGAATCAAAAACAATTCCAAAATCAGAATAATGCCGTGCGGAATGCGCGGAGAGCCAAAAGGAGAATGGATTGATGGCACTGCCACACTTGCAGACGATACGAAAATCCAAGAAATAGTCAAATTACGACTAAAAAAATACGGATTCAAAGCAAAAATGCTTGGAATGTTTATGAAAAAAGAAAATCTCGCAGGAATTATAATTCAAATATAGACTATTTTGCGGCTCATCTGGCGTTCCAGCTTTGTCACCACGTCATGTAGAGCCAGAATGTTTGTCTCTAGATAGTTGGATAGATGAAATGTCGCGCCATATTTTTCGCCTAGCTTCGTGACTAGGTTGTTTTTCTCCAATGCATCCAAGTGGTGCTGGATTGCCTTGTAATCCAGGCCCATCTCTATTGCTAGCTGGTTTTTGTTCATTGGAGTATCAGATAATATCTTGATTAGCTGTAGTCTGGTAAATCCGCCTCGCGTACCGGTAAAGACATAGAGCAATAGTCGCTTTGCGTCGCGATCGGGTTTTCGCGCAGATCCCGATTTGAGATCAACCATGGTACGGATCTCTTGGAGTTTTTCTAGGCTCATTATACTCTAGATCGGATTTTTGCTTAAAACACTATTTCCAAATCTCCTCCAATTTGCACCCAAGTCCGAGGCTCGGTACATCAACTAACGCTTAAATTGTCAAGCAAAAGAGTTTTGATCATTATGATGCCAGCACGCGGATACGATATGACACCTACAATGTATTCTCCAGATGGAAGAATATACCAAGTAGAATATGCCATTGAAACGGTAAAGCGGGGAACACTGGCAGTCGGCGTGAAAAGCAAGGACGGCGTAGTAATGGCAGTGGAAGAAATCCCACGAAAGCTCCAAGTTTCAGGAATTACGCAAAAAATATTCCAAGTTGATGATCATATCGGTATTGCAGCAGCTGGCTATATCCCAGATGCACGAGTCCAAGTAGATGATGCAAGGACATTTTCTCAAAGCCACAAGCTAATCTATGATGATGAAGTAGAGGTGGAAACAGTTGCAAAACACCTGGCAGACAGATGCCACCAATATACCCAATATTCAGGCGTTAGACCATTTGGTGTTGCACTAATCATTTCAGGCGTAGACCAAAGCGGAAACAGAATCTACGTTACCGACCCATCAGGAACATTTGTGTCTTATACAGCAGTTGCAATTGGCGCAGGAGCCGACGACGTGAATTCATTTTTAGAGAAAAACTACAAAGACGACATGTCTTTGGATGATGCATCTGCCTTGGCAATTGCGGCAATCGAATTGCGAGCAGAGGCCAAGGAAGAAAAAAGCATCAAAATGTCCCGTATTACCACACAGAACAGAACTCTGCAAAAGGTAAGCGATGCAGACATTGAGAAATATTCCGGCGTAGCAAAGACCAAGTTCCCCAAGCCAAACTAGGCTAGTTACTACAAATTATGTCAATATAGTATCATAGCTAATGGGTCTTGGCAGCTATTGGGGCGAAGTAATCGAAGTACTCAGGCAGATTATCCCAATTTATGACAAAGTAAACTCGTACATTTCATTAGGCAAGGACAAAGAGCATCGAATCCGAGGAATAACGAATCGAGTTTTGCCAGGCAATAACATCTTGGATGCTGGCTCTGGATTTGGAAACATGTCAAAGACTGCGGAAAAAATCTGCAATGGTAATCTAACCATTACGCTTTACGATCCTCTTGTGCCGATGCTAAAAAACACCGGCACATATTTTGCAAAAAACCCGGACATGTCTTGTGGTGTGTTTGAGCACATTCCATTCAAGGATGAACAATTTGATGCAGTGTTGTGCGGATATTGCTTGCGCGATGCAATAAATCTTCGAATTGCAATTTCAGAAATTCATAGGGTTTTGAAAAACGGCGGAAGATTTGTTGTGGTGGATTTAGGCAAGCCGGATGATGCAATCGCTCGAGCTGGAGTCTCGTTTTATCTCAGGTGCATTTTGCCAATAATTGCTTTTTCGGTTGGAGGAAGACTGGGATTAAAATTTGGCACCCTATACGGCACATACAAGCGCTGGCCACAAAACAAAAAGCTGGAAAGGTTGCTCCTAGAAAAGTTCTCTCGAGTTGAATTTGAAAAAGACATGATGGGTGGCGCAATAATGGTTGCAGCTTTCAAATGAATCGAATCTTACTTTTACTAAACATAACCGGATTGCTAATCGGCATTTCCTATGGCATACACAACCCAATTGTTCCAATTTTTGCCAAAAATGATCTAGGTGCATCATATGCTGAATTGGGCCTAATCGGGCTTGCAAACT
The DNA here is from genome assembly GCA_046092065.1 of Candidatus Nitrosotenuis sp. Classification (GTDB taxonomy): domain Archaea; phylum Thermoproteota; class Nitrososphaeria; order Nitrososphaerales; family Nitrosopumilaceae; genus Nitrosotenuis. The sequence continues at coordinate 11,682 of JBJTCW010000055.1, forward strand.
TTGTTCCATACATGTTCATCCCGGTTTTTGTCGGAATGCTAGTCCACAAGTTCAACAGTGGAAGACTGCTCTGCGTTGGTATAGGAATAAACACGATATCGGTGTTTTTGCTGACACTATCAAAGAGTGTACCAGAGGTGATGATATTGCGCGCAATGACTGGAGTTGCGCATGCATTTTTCTGGCCCCCAGCTGAATCTATTGTATCTAATGTAAGCCAAGGAACCACACGAGTCAAAAACATTGCAAGGTTTACTGGGTTTTTCGTAGCTGGGTTCATGATTGGGCCGTTGATTGGAACTGTTTTGCTTGAAGGCCTGGATGTATCATACAGGATGCTCTTTGAGGTGGCAACATTTGTCATGGCATCATCTATCATATTTGCAATTCAGCTGACCAAAAAGCAGCCACAAAAAGAGAACGGCTCTTTTTCATTTTCTGCAATAAAGCAGATCACAAAATTTCCAGTTGTTATCATGATTCTGATTTATTGTGCATCTTCATTTGGAATGATTCTAACCATTCATCCTGCTTTTCTAAATGATAGGAGTATGTCTGCAACCCAGATCGAAATTCTGTATTTTGTGTTTGGCGCATCCCGTGTAGTAACACTGGGCTTAGCAGACAGGCTTGCAAGAAATACCAGTCTTACTTTGATTGCGTCAACAATTACAATAGCTGTAGGCCTTGCCATATCGTTTGCATCGAATAGTATAGTAGAATTTTCCTTGGCAATGTTACTCATGGGATTTGGGTTTTCCATAATATTCCCACTGACTTTGGAGATAATACTGAGAAAGACCCCAAAGGAAAACCATGGAGCAACAATAGGAGCTTACGAAACAACATTTGGCATAGGATGGGCAATAGGTCCAGTCACTGCAGGCTTGATTTCAGAGTTTTCCGGAAACGCCATACCATATCTGGTATTTTTCGCATTAGGAATTGCAATAACTGTAATCAGCGCAGTAAAAAGAAGATCCCTAGAGCCGCCAAACGCAGTTTAGAATTTTAGGTGTTTTCTGAATTTTACTAGTACCAATGTAGGTGCGACAAAGTACATTCCAACATTCAACAGTATTACTCCTATGCCATATCCCATCATTTGCTGCTCAGAGTGAATGTCTGCATAATTCAATATCGACATTGTAGATAACATTGGAGTAATTGTTGTCTTTACTATTTCTTTGAATAATGGGCTTTGTCTTTCCCAGTCTGCTATAGTTGGACTAAATGAATAATAGAATTCGTTGAAACCAACCATGAATGTAGTGCCTGAACCGGTGCTGAACAATACGTTATCCCTAACTTCTCTGAGTAGTTGTACTTGGGGTGCAAGCTCTGATCCAAAGGCTGCAGTTGCAATTGCGCATTGACCCATACCATTTGATTTGTCCAAGACACAAACTCCATTTTCCTCATGAGTTCCAGCACCACATGCGCTTGCAGGTGCTGGCGGGTCTACTCCTACAATATCATAAATGGTATCATCTGGAAAGTTTTTATCAAACCAGGCCTTGTAGTCTGGTTCATTGTTGTATCTATCAATGTATGATTGAGGGTCTTTTGTTGGATCTGGAAAGCCAGGAATGTTAGTCTTCTTTGGTCCTTTGACTCCTAAAACTTGGTAAATTGATTCATCTGGGAAATTTCTATCAAACCAGGCCTTGTAGTCTGGTTCGTTGTTGTATCTGTCAATGTATGACTGAGGATCTTTTGTTGGATCTGGAAATCCTGGGATTTTAGTTGTCTTGGTTGGCGTCTCCGTCTTTGGTTCGGGTTCTGCCACTGGTTCTGGTTCTGCTTGTGGTTCAGGAGCAGCTGGTGCAACCCCACATGTTTGCGATTCCTCATCAAATACGGTGCCAGTTCCACAGACAGTCGGAGATGGAGTTGGTGTTGTTGGTTCAGGTTGAGTTGGTTGGGTCGGTGTTGTAGGAGTTGTTGGTTGAGTAGGCTGTGTCGGCGTTGTTGGTTGCGTTGGTGTGGTAGGTTGGGTTGGCTGGCTAGGTGTAGATTGTCCTTGTTGTGCCATTATTTGTGCAGCGGACGGAGAAACAGTAGAGCCGTCAAGTGAATAATCAAAAATGGTCCATTTTCCCCTGTAGTTTGGATCCTCATCATAAATCACAGTTGCATTGTAGATGCCTTTTGTAGTCATTTTGGATAATGCCTTTCCCTGGGTGGTGTCGACTGCTCTAATTTCTAAAATGCCGCTGGCATCAGTTGTTCCGCCAGCTATCAAAAACGACTTGCCTTGAGGAGGAGTGACTCGCACCGAGACCATCTTGTTTGCGTGTGCAAGATCGGTCTTGCCAGAAAATAGTATCTGGTCGCCCTTTTTGTATGAGGTTTTATCAGTTGTAAACTCGATAACTGTAGCATATGCAGGAACTATAGCCATGGTTCCTACCAGTACTAGTAAAATTGCTGCTAGCCCTTTCAATTCAATTTTTCAAGGTCCGTTTGGATCTTTAATTAGATTGTGTACAATTGTATAGTGACTGCTGGATAGATCTAGACTTTCGCTAGGCTTATTTTTGCATAAAGCCAATCCAAGATATGATAGAATATTCGCTCAACATTTTGGGAAGCGAGTGGATCATAATCATTTTCGTGGCATTGTTTGCTCTTTTGGGCACGAACAAGCTTCCAGAGGTAACCAAAAAGATTGGTCGCGCAGTTGGAGAATACAACAAGACCAAGGCCGAGCTTCAAAATCAGATTGCAGGAATTACAAATACAAACCTGCACATAACTGGTCCTGTTCAAACCGAGCGGGAAAAAATGGAATTCATTGCAAAGACATTAGGGATTGACTTTGCAGGAAAAACAGATGAAGAACTAAAGAATTTGATTTCGTCTAAAATGTCCAGTCCCGAAACAAAGGACAATTAGACATTGAACAAGCTAGCACTGAATCAGATATACAACATGAACTGTATTGAGGGAATGCAACTTTTGCCTCAAAACAAAATTGAGCTTATTGTTACCGACCCACCATTTGCAATTGATTTCAAGGCAACAAAGCAGAACTATAACAGAACTGCATCACGTGTAATGCAAGGATATAACGAAATCAAGCAAAAAGACTATTATGATTTTACAGTAAAATGGATGGAGCAAGCACATAGAATTTTAAAAGAATCCGGGAGCATGTACGTTTTTTCCGGATGGAATAATCTCAAGGACATTCTAAATGCACTGGATGATGTCGGGTTTATCACAATTAATCATATAATTTGGAAATACCAGTTTGGCGTAGTGACCAAGACAAAATTTGTCACGTCGCATTATCATTGCGTTTATGTTTGCAAAAACGAGAAAAAACGAAAGTTCTATCCTTTTGTAAGATTTGGAAAAAATCAGAAAACACCTCAAGGTAGAAGCTTGCATTACAAGGACAAGGAAGATGTCTGGGACATCAAGCGCGAATACTGGACTGGTGATCAAAAGACACCAACTAAATTGCCAGCAGAAGTGGTAAAAAAAATCCTGGAATATTCCAGCAAAGAAGGCGACACGGTCTTTGATCCATTCTTGGGTTCTGGCCAAGTTGCAATGATTGCAAAGCAGCTAAAGCGAAACTATCTAGGATTTGAAATCGTAAAGAAATACCATAGTTTTGCGAAGAAAAGACTGGACAAGAATCTTTATCGTCTCAAGGCATAAAAAGTGCGGAATTTGGGTTATAGCCCAACTTCCAATTTGTCTATCTGTATTCCATTTTACCCTTGATACGCTTTACTTCACCCATCTCGTCTTTGAGATGAGATGCAAGCAGCTTTTCAGATTCTTTTTTGTGCTTCCAATAAGCATTAAGAACTTGTTGTCTGCTTTTTGCGCGTTTCAGGGTAGCTTGGTATCTTCTGTGAATTCCAGCTACTGCTCTTAGGTAGCTTCCAGAACTACTCATGCTTTGTAAGACAAACACGACATAGATAACTTGGCCATGTGTATGATGTGCGCATCTTTGCTGAGTTTAGGTTGACTAGTTTTTGTTACAGGCGTGCGATCAGATAGGGTCACCATACCATAACCAAACAATAAATCCATACTGCCCCCTACAGGGGGTGAGTTGAGGTATTCCTGCCCCAAATGCGAATTCGGCCTTACAATCCAGAAAACATTTAACAAAAAATTCATGATCACGTGTTCGAAATGCGGCCTGCAAGATATCGTAGATTATGCAAAAAACATTGACGAGGTTTACTTGGAGTTTTTGGCAAGATTTGACCAAGGCCAGACTCCAAACAAAAAAGAGCTAAACTCCCAGCTAAAAGAAGAAGGAATTGTCAGAGATAAAAAGGAAATAGAGAAAATGATTGGTAACAATTCTCCGGATTCTCTGACAAAAGATGTGTTGTTTTCAAAAAAAGACTATATTTCATATTACAAAACAATCACGGAACCAGAGCCAGAGTTTGGCGCTCCAATAGATGAGCTGGGATTGAATGATGGTATAATACAATACCTAAACAAAAAAGACATTACAAAATTCTACAAGTTTCAAGAAGATTCTATCTTGGAGATAATTTCTGGCTCTAATGTTATTATCACAGCGCCAACGGCATCTGGAAAAACCGAAGCCTTTGCAATACCAATAATACAAAAAATCTCCAAGGATGCCAAATCAGGCACAATTTTAGCAGTTTTTGTCTATCCCACAAAGGCATTATCGCGAGATCAGCTGCCAAAGATACAAGAAATTGCAAAAAGTGTAGGATTGTCCGCCGCAGTCTTTGATGGAGATACAAAACAAAAAGAAAGACTAGAGATTTTGGATAATCCTCCAAATATTATAGTGACAAACTTTGATGTCATACATTATCATTTGATGTATAGAACAAAATTTGCATCTACATTATCCACAGTGCAATATCTGATAGTTGATGAAGCCCACGTATATTCTGGAATCTTTGGCTCTAATGTTCATTATATCATAAAGAGACTAAAGAGAATCTGCAAGAAAATCCAGTTTGTTGCGGCATCTGCTACTTTGGATAATGCAAAGGGGTTCTGTGAGCAGTTGTTTGGAGAAAAAATGCATCTGATTTCTGGTGCTGGTAAGAAAGGCCAAACAGACTTTGTGATGATCTTTCCATCTCTACGATCGCAAAGGGCACTAACCATTGATTTGCTGGAAAAACTGGTGACAAAAAAACACAAAACAATGGTGTTTTCCAATTCACATTTGAATTCCGAGCTTGTCGCAATGCAGGCAAAAAAGAAAAAAATCGACATTCGTGTCCATCGTGCTGGCCTGATGGCAAATTACAGAAATTTTGTTGAAAAATCATTCAAAGAAGACAGAATAATGTCAATATCGTGCACTCCGACATTAGAGCTTGGAATCGATGTTGGAAACGTTGATGGTGTGATATCATCTACAATACCGGTGAATCGATTAATGCAAAGAATAGGACGCGCTGCAAGAAAAGGCCAAAAAGGATTTGCATTTTTGGCACTAGGCAACGATCCAATATCGCAGTACTACAAGAATCATCCGGACAACTATTTTGAGGACATTGAAAAAACCTACATCGACCCAAAAAATCCGTTTGTTGAGGAATTTCACGTGCTTGCAATGGCGTGTGACAAGCCCATTGTCAGGCACGAATTGGCAGAGCATTCCGAGACAATCCAGAGGCACATTGAGCATGGCAGGCTTGTTTTGCAGGAAAACCGCTATGTGTCAAACTATGATTCCATAAAAGAAACACTAAACGAGTATTCCATTCGCGGAATTGGCAAGTCCATTGACATTTTCTATAACGACAAAAAGCTAGGCGAGCGAGTCTTGCCAATGGCGCTAGAAGAGTTGCACGAATCTGCCATCTATTTTTTGGCTGGAACCAGATACAAGGTAAAGGAGTTTGATTATCCCCAAAAACAGTACGCAAAGCTAGCCCCAATACCTCGCGACTATCCATATTACACTAAAGCTCTGACTGAGGAATGGCCAACAATAGAAACGGTTTATGAAAAAAGAAGAGCATTTGGAATTGAGGTGTTTTTTTGCAAATTGCACATACAAAAACAGGTCTACGGTTATGTCAATATTGAATTGGGTCAGGAAGTTACCCAGGGCCAAAAGGTTCTGCTAGATAAGCCATTAGAATATGATTTTATCACAAAGGGAATTGTCATTCATGTTCCAAAACCCATAACGCAAATGGGATCTGCAGAAAACGCTGAATATGTAGAAGCTAGTGGATATCACGCAACAGAACACATCATAATAGAAGGAAGCAACATGGTGACGGGTGGTGTGTCGCAAGACTTGGGTGGAATCTCACTTGGAACATCTGGCCTTATTTTCATTTATGATGGAGCAATTGGCGGAAACGGTGCAAGCAAGGCACTATATGACAGACTGGAAAAGGCATTTGAGCGAAGTCTATCCATTGTCAAGGAATGCCCGTGCAACAACGAATCTGGATGTCCGCGCTGTACATTTTCGTACAGATGTGGAAACAATAACGAGTTTTTGCACAAAAAAGCATCACAAGAGATTTTGCAAAAAATAAACGATGGTGAAATAACCGATGTTACCGAGCCTACAGAAGGTGACAAGCCCCTAGTTTGAGCCTAGTTTTTTGTATTTTTTGATATAGTCTAGTTTTTTCATGGCTTCAAGCGCTATCTGTTTTTTAGAGTCGTCTTTTTTTGCTTTGAATTCAAGGTGGGTTTTTTCTAGAGCTTTTTTTCTTGTTTCCTCTGCGAGTTGTTTTGCATTGTATGATGATTTCATTTTCTCTTGTGCAGTTATAGAACTAGACGGTTTTGCAAATGCATAATTTCCAGACAAAACTCCACATGACAGTAATGCTACCATAAAAATCGAAAGCACGATCAGTGTTTTTGTCATTTAAGAGAGAAATCCAGATCCGACTAAAAAGGATGACTCATAAAGTATCCGGTCTTTTTATTTATCTTGGACAATACAATTACTCCAGAGAATAACATGATAAACACCAGTATCCACCCTAGTGGAAATTCTGGGGTTACTGTGATTGGAAGAACTACAGACTCGTTTGTCTGATCTATGTTTGATACGTGCAGAGTCAGTGGTCCTTTGTTTCCTTCAAAAAACGTTACATCCTCAAAGCTTCCGCCCGCCTTTGCAATTGCAGAATTTTGATAGACTGGCTTGCCATTTTGAAGTACCGCAAAATCATATTTTGCACCAGAGACTGGCTGTAGGTTTTTGTCATAAATTGTCAAAATGAACTCGGCTTGTCCGGGCTGGAGATTTTCTGGAATCCATGTCAGATCAACAAAGTATTTTCCAGGAGAACCATTTGAGGTACTTTGCACCCGGATTGGGAATGTTTTTTTGGTTTCTTGCGGCTTGACTACAATAACATAGTCAGTCGATGACAGCTTTTCGCCGTTGATGTTTTCAATTGATAGTATGGTTGGTCCCAGGTTTTTGTCAGAAAATGTGTAATCATAATAGTTGGCTTTTTCATCTGCCCCAATCAATCCAGTCACGGATTTTCGGTGCAGTTCTTGTCCGTGCTGCGATATCACAAAGTCAAACTTGGCATCTTCTTGGATTCTAGGCGCAAAGTATCGCGTAATGTCCACGTAAAACCTTGTGCTTTTGCCAGGCTGAATTGGTGTCGGATCCCACGAAAGCCCTACCTGAAATATTGCATTATGGGTGTAGGACGATAAAGGAAACTTTTCCTGCTTGCTTGGTGTTATGGTAAATGTCATTGTAGATTCGTCCTGTACAGAATCTACAATAGAGTTTAGCTCTTTTTGTGTCATGACCAGATGCACAATTCTGCTGTCTGTGGTGTAGTCATCTATGGTGACCCCCGATTCCGGTATTGGAATGCCATTTACTGTTGCATCATATTTTGCGACAAGCATCTCTGCAAAGTTTTTTGGAATTCGTATCTCTTGGTGCACTACGCTTGTCTGAGAAATGTTTTGCTTGCTCCAGTCATACGGCATTGAAAATGAAACGGTTCTGGAATCATCATCAAATGCAAAGTTGTTGATTTTGTCATAATACGACAGTACCCCTATTGTGTAGTCACCATTTTCGTATGATACCTTGTGATCAGTCAGGTCTGCTAGACTGATTGACGCATCAAATTTTGTTGGCGGATTTAGCTTGTTAGAGTCTGCATTTATAGTCAGTACCTCGATGTGAAATTTGTACAGGCCTCCTGAAAGAAAAATAGGTCCTTCAATCTTTAGCGGCGAGATTATGCTTGAGGACCAGCCAAGTTCGCCATAGTTATTTCCATCTATCTTGATGGGATTAGTATTTTTTGGAACTATTTTTATGGATAAATTGCTGGAATCATCATGGAATCTTTCACTGAAAAGCTGCTTTCCATCATGAGACATTTGCACCAGATACGTCACATGTGGGATTACTGCCTGCGTATTTGTCTCGTACAATTTTAGCAAAATTTCGTATTCTCCTGTTTTTGGATCATACGTAGGAGGATTGATGAAC
>JBJTCW010000056.1:0-5364 GCA_046092065.1 Candidatus Nitrosotenuis sp.
TTGTATTACATCGGAGATATTTTTTGGAATCACAACACATTTTGGTTTTATTTTGTAAAAGCTGGAATCAACTGAATAATAATTCAGAGCATAATCATCGTATAATACCTGACCTTGGATTTGCAAGCTCAACGTCATTCATAGGTATAACTAGAATTTCAACAAACGTTTTTATCAAAAATTCCATCCATTCTATTTATGAATAAATTTGCAAAATTTGCTGCATTTTCTATTCTAGGGTTAGCTTTGCTGATTACACCTCATGCAAGTCATGCATATTACGCAGCGACGTCGACTACCAACAAGTTCACAACTACAGTCACTGCAAGCAAGAAAAGCTATGGTTCAGGAGAGTCAATTGAATTATCAGGTCAGGCAACTCCCTACGAAGAAGGTCGCAAGCTTTCACTAATTGTTCGAGACGGCGCAAGCAACATCATGGTACTAAAAACAGTTCCAGTAAATCCAGACGGCACCTACACCTATAGCATAACAGACACTACAACCTGGAAAAAGGGAACCTACAATGTTGCTGCACAATACGGATCTTCTGATGTAAACATTGGAACTACTATTCTATCATTTGATCCAGCAGTAAAGGCAGAACCAGTACCAGCTGCAACTCCAGAGCCAGCTCCAACACCAGAAAAGAAAGCTGATGAAAAGCCAAAAGCAGAACCAAAGAAGGTAAAAGAAGTCAAAAAACCAGTAAAAAAGACAAAACCAAAGAAGAACTAGGCGATCAGCTTAGAACTTTTTTTATACTTTATTCACCTAGTATAGCAGATTGAAGTTTTTCGGTCTGAAAAAGAACACTTGTGAGGATTGCAAGAAAAACTTGGGAAGCTATGCAGAACTGATTGCACATGCAAGACATGAACACAAGCGAACCATTGTAAAATGCACTGGCTGTGGAAAAGAGTTCATCCATGAAAAAGATAGATTACATCATGCAAGAGAAGAGCATGAGCAAAAAGTAAAGTCTCGCTATAGATGATTAGTTTTTGTCATCGTCAGATTCTTTTGCCTTGTCTCTGACGCTTTTCATTACGCAAAATTTGCGTAGTTTGTCTTTTAGACCCATGTTAGCGTCTGCCGGATCTGCCAACATAAGTGTTTAGACAGACGGAAACGTTGTTGTAGGTAAGCTTTGCCAAACAATTTGAGAATCGTGCTAAAATAATTAAGGCAGAGCTAATTTGCACACATCATGCCTTTCATATTTTGCCCAAAATGCGGCATGTCCATGGAAATTCGAGACATTGTAAATGAGGGAATAGAGAGAAAGGAATTGTACTGTACTAAATGCGATTTTAAGAAACTTTACGGAAGCTAGTTTTATCCAACATAGACAAACGGATATGATCTCTTTGTGGAGACAATTTTCTGGGTTGTAACGCGCTTGATGTTTCTTTGCAATAATAGTTTGTGCAGTTTTATCATTTCATTATACAATTCCGCCAATACAAACGGCTTTTTGACAATACGTAATATTCCCATGTACATCATCTCACGCGCTTCCATATCAGATACTGGCTGACCAGTCATTATGATCACTTTGGTTTTCTTTACAATATTGCTCTTTTTTAGGCGATCATAGATATCAAGCCCAGACACTAGCGGCATGTTAAGATCCATGAGTGTGATATCAAACTGCTCTTTTGCAAGTAATTCCAAGCCTACCTTTCCATTTTGCGCAGTCTTGCATTGAATACCTTTGATTGTGAAAAAAGAGACAAGCGTATCTACCAGATCCTTATTGTCATCAATTATCAAGACTTTCATAACAAATTAGCTGTGTGCATACGTGCATAAGATGGTGTGTTTTCATTTTGAAAAAGCTAGATTTTGATCTATATGACAGAATTTACCAAACGTCGTCTACTTCGTCCAATTCCTTGTAGTCTATTGGTTGGTCCTTTCTGAGAATCTTTAGTCTGGAAATATCCCTATCAAACAACAAATCCGCAGTCCAGTCTAGCAAAATTCTTAATCTTTTGTTTAGCTTGGGGATTTTTTTCAGATATACTGCTCTCCAAATCCACCAAGCTCCAATTCCAGCTATATTCATTCCAGAAATGGATGCAATTGCAGTTCTTTTTCCAATAATTGCCATCTGGCCTTTTGAAACATAGTCGAGCTTGCGTTTTTCTTTGCCAGTGATTTCCGCATGCAAATTGTATGCAGCAATTTTTGCCTCGGCTTCTGCGTTTTGCGCAGTCGGCGGATACGGTTTCTTTGTAATAGGATCTATTGTGAGGCTACAATCCCCAATGACAAAAACTTCGGGAAATTGCGGTACCTGCAGATTTTCATTAACTATTATCTTTCCCTTATCAGTTTTGAACATGGAATTTTTGATTGTATCAACAGGTGTCACACCAGCAGTCCAGATCAAAGTTTTCGTCTCTATTGCCTCCATGTGTGGAGCCTTGACTGCTTCTTTTGCAGGATCGACTGCTTCCTTTGTTATTACTTCGGATCCATCAAATGTCACTACTTGTGTGTTTAGTCGAATGTCAATTCCCCTCAGGATGAGCTTGTCCTTGGTAAATTTGGCAAGTTTTTCAGAAAATCCCGGAAGTACAATTGGCAGGCCTTCCAGAATTATTACCTTGATGTCATCTTCTGCAATATTTGGATAGTATTTTTTTGCATCAAACAAAAAGTCGTGAATTTCTCCTGCCGTTTCAATTCCCGCAAATCCAGCACCTACCACTACAAATGTCAATAAAGACTGCTTTAGTATTGGGTCTTTTTCATTGTCGGCCTGCTCCATCATGTCTATGATTCTATTTCGAAGTACAACTGCATCGTTTAGCGTCTTCATTGTATAAGCATGGTTTTCAATTGCTGTATTGCCAAAGAAATTAGTCTGGCTTCCAAGTGCCACTACCAGATAATCATAGTCTAGTGAGATTCCGCGCTTTTCATTAGTTCCGTATAGCGTGACGCGTTTTCCATACGGATCAATATTTTTGACCTTGCCCTCATAAAACGTGGTTTTTTTGATCATTGTTCTAATTGGAATTACTATATGTCGAGTTTCAATCATGCCAGATGCTACTTGCGGGAGCATTGGCGTAAACAAGAGAAAATTGTCTTCAGATACTAGCTCTATTTTGACATCAGGATTTTTGCCAAAATACGACTCTAGCTTTTGGGCACATTCCACTCCGGCAAATCCCCCGCCTAATACTAGAATCCTTTTCACTCAGTTACTGCGAAATAAGCCGATATAACGCTTGATTACCTAAATCACGTACCATTTTTGTAAATTTTGGGTCCAGTTAGAGTAAAATATCGCAAAAACACGCACAAAATCAGATGAAAAAGGAATATGTCGTGGTAAGAATTGACGCCTCTCCAGACGGCGCGCCATATGTAATAGTGTCATTGCAGGCAACCAAGGACTTTAAGGAAACCCAAGGATTTCCGCAATCGCCATACGGAGGAGGACCCGGAGTCATGGGCTTTACAAACATGGACGACATGATGAAATCACTCAACAAGATGCTTGGCGGAATGGGTGGCATGCCGACAAACATGACTACCATGAAGCTAGACATGAGAGAATACAAGGAATTATCTCTATCAGTGGGCGACAAGGTTCACTTGGAAATCTCCAAGGCAGAGATCTCAGGCATCTAGTTATCTAGATATTTCTGCTCTTAGAATCTCGTATGCTTTGGATGCATCTTCTTCCCTTAAAACCAGAATGATGTCATCTTGCGAGAAAAACGCATTTTGCAGTTCTATGCCATTGTTGTGTAAAATTTCTGCCACATAGGATACCGTATCGGATCTGTTTTGTTCCTGTGGAATTCTAATCTTTATTTTGGCTAAACCAGTGCTAAAGAAGTTCTTGGCAGACGGAAACGAATCAAACATTCTTCGTATATCTACCAAATCTTCGGTCAAAATTCTAAATGTGGAATCCGCCATTCTGAAAAAATCGTAATCGGAATCGTACTGCTCGAATTTGTCCAGTAGTGATGCAGCCTCTTTTTTGTTCATGTCGTTTGTTGAAAACTTGATGTCCAAAATTCCATCAGTCAGCGACAGTCTTGCATTTTTTAGAACAGATTCTGATTTGATGTCGTCTTTTTCCTCAAAGGAATCAGCGTATCTTTTGATTGCAACTACTATGGTATTGAGATTGACAGGATTGCCCATTTGTCGCTCTACGTCGGACTGGATTTTTACAGCAAGAGCTGTATAGTTGATCACATCCATTTTCATACAGTCATAGATTGACCTGTTCTTGGTGATTATCTCACGCACGGCTTCAGGCACGGAAATGTTTGCAGCTCGCATAGTATCATTATATAATGTCATACATAAGAGCCTTATGTCATGGTATAGACAATTGTACTAAATATTTATATAATGTCATAGCTATTACATTAGCACAGGTGTTATGACAAATGTTCTTTGATGACGAATTTGACAGAATCTTTCAGAGAATGTCAAGATCCTTTGTGGATTTTGACAGTGCCTTTGAGAATGTCAAAGACGGCAAAACCTACGGACCATTCTATTACGGTTATTCCATGACCGTTGGCCCAGACGGCAAGCCGCAGATACAGGAATACGGTAATGTCAAACCTGGTTTGATACCAACCGCAGAGACCAGAGAACCACTCATCGATAGTATCATTGATGAAAAAGAAGGAATTCTCAAGCTAGTTGCAGAAATGCCTGGCGTTGAGAAAAAAGACATCAAGGTTCTAGTCGAAGGAAATGTAGTAAATGTCGACGCAGAGCACGGCGAAAAAAAGTACCATGGTAGAGTCCCAATCAAAAGAAAGGTAGACGCAGACTCTGTCAAGGCATCCTACACAAACGGAATTTTGGAAGTACAGTTCAAGCTGAAAACAGAGGACAAACCAAAAGGCAGAACCGTGGAGGTAAACTAATCCTCCTTTTTTTATGGTGATAAAATGAGCGAAATTATACTAAAAATAGAGGAAACGGCGCAGCGCCATGTTGGAAAAGGAATCGGCGTAATCGATCCCAAAATTGTCAAGGAAAACAAGTGGCAAACAGGACAAATCGTAGAAATCACTGCAAACAAAAAATCCCACATTAAAGTTTGGCCTGGACCGTCGGAAGACTATGGTTCTGGAATTATACGAATTGATGGATTAACAAGGCACAACATTGGAGCTGGAATTGGAGAAAAGGCAACCCTAAAACCAGTAGATGCTGCCAAAGCCGAACAAATCACGCTATCCCCAATTGAGAAAATATCTCTAGAAGGTCTCCAGGAATACATGTCCACTCTATACGAAGGCCATGTTTTCACAACTGGTGACACCATTATAGTGAACACGTCTTTGGGTGGTAAAACCCAGTTAATTG
>JBJTCW010000057.1:0-4244 GCA_046092065.1 Candidatus Nitrosotenuis sp.
AATAATTGCAAAGAATGGGTTTGTCAGTAAAATGGCGCCAAGAACAAGTGCAAAAATGACATTGGATGTGGCACCGGCACCAATAACTCGAAGCTTTGACATTTTCTTTGCCTTGTTGAATTCCTCATCATCTGGCTCTACAAATCCCGCAAACATTGCAATGAATATCGCAAAGCCGCCAGTCTTGATCCTGATCTTTTCAAGTGTTGCAACTATGCCATGTGCTCCTTCATGCACTACAAGAACAATTGGAATTGATAAGAGAAAATACAAAATTGCAGGACCTGATGTCAGAGTAACTCCTGGAATCAGAACAGTCAACTGTGAAAAGTCTGCTGGCTTGTCAAAGAATTTTGTAACATTGTCAATCAAAAACCAAAATCCAAAGCCCATCATGATAAATCCTGCAACAACACTTACATCTGCAAATATTCGGATGCCTCTTCTAGTTCTGCCTAGTATTTTTGTGAGCACCATCTGAACTTGGGCGTTTTTGTAAGTCAGGCTGTATGGCTTTACCTCAAAGCCATGCTTTTCCAGCTTGAGAACCTTGGCCATGCCTAAGATTGCCACCCATGCTATCAAAACATAGAATATTGGATTCTGTGCGAAAATATCAAAACTCAAATTAATTGCTACTTTTTTTAATGCCGCCCATTTATCGTTTGCTATGAAAGGAATAGTAATTGTGTCCACATATCCGAACAAAAAATCAATTCAAAAAATTGCAAATGATATAGTGCGAGCCAAACTCGCAGCATGTGTGAATATCACAAAGATCTCATCGGTGTATTCATGGCAAGGCAAAATCGAAAACGCAAATGAATTTCTGGCAATATTCAAGACAACGCAAAAAAACAAAACAAAACTAAAATCACAAATCAAAAAAACACACCCTTACAAAGTTCCAGAGATTGCCGAGCTTGCAATGACAGATCTGAACAAGCCATACCTACAATGGCTAGTTGACTCTACAGTCTAGGTATCTACTGCAAATCGCAAAAGCGACAAAATTCCGCCAAGACCAGATACCTGTAAACCAATATCTGTTGATGAATCTAATGCATAAACTTGAACTCCCCTTGATTCCACATCATTTAGGAATTGTACCACTTCATCTTCGTCTCTGGTCTGGATTATCTTTTCCGAGAAGACCAATGATTCTACGGCACCAAATTCGTTTGCCTTTTTTGTCTCATCAAAGCCCATGGTGAATTTTCTGCTTTTGTTGTTTGCTCGAATCATTATCTCCTCTAGTATGGATGAGACCTTTGCAAGCTTGCTTTGTCCTAGGATCTGCTGCATTGATTTTGACTTGATAAAAGTGTAAATTCCGTCCTCTCCACCAGAATCAATTCCGTCCACTGTCTGGATTTTGCGCTCTTTTCCGGCTGGTTCTTTCGCTAAAAAGTTGGCAAACTGTCTTTTTGTCTCGCCTGGGCCAAAAATTATGATCTCTTCTTTTTCTCGTAGTATTGTCTGCATTGCCTTTGCAACGTTTTCAAAAAATGTCTGAATGTTAAAGTTAGTCTTGTATTGTTTTCCACTGGAACCGGAATACATGTTTTGCATCAGCTCCAAGTGAGTTCCCTTGAGCTTTCCAATACCGCAGTCTCCCTTGTCGATTGCAACCAAAACAAACCCAAAGCTTTCATCCTTTGTTTTTACAAGTTTCAGCTCAACTGGAGACCATTTTCTCTTTACAACATTGAGCGAATCTCCAATTCTTACCAAAATAGAATGGTGTACTCCCTTTGATACTGCCTCGTTTGTAGTATCCAGTATAGTGCCATGAATTCGTAATTTATCAAATACCGCATCTAGAGCTATTTTTTCAACCTCAAGCGATATGCGAATTTTAATTCGCTCACCTCTGTCGGGTCTTGCATAGTCCTTGTCCTGTTTTATCACTCTTGTAGTGTCAGATATTATTTTGTCCTGTTTTTGTACTATTCTTCGCAATACCAGCAAGTCATCTGGCTCTTCAACCAAAAATGACACTGTAGTATCGTCGATAATTTTTGTAATCATTGAACTAGTTATAACATGAAGATGATTTTATACAGTACTAGTGCTTTCCATGTTCTTCTTTTTGAGATAGTTGTCGACCCATTCTGGTGTGATGACTCCGCCCTCTGTCAAATTGACCAAGGAATTTGATGATGCCTCGCCAGTTACCTTTCCGCCTCTTCTTCTAAGCTGTCTCCACTTTAGTGTGGTGTTGCCGCTCTTGGAATTGTAAATTATGCCCAAAACATCGCGTGCGTTTACAAAGGTAATGTCGCGAATTTTTTTTAGGGTTACCTTGTCTGCTGCCTCTACATAGATAGATCCCAAGGATTCCTCTCTTTCTGGAAAGACTTCAGCATCTTCAATATAGCTTCGTGGCATGTATGAACTACATGTGCTTGCTATGATGAATCTCCTAAAGCTTTCAAGTGAGGCTGGAGCATCAATTGTAACCATTTTCTTATGATATCGCTGCGCCTTTTATCAAGCTTCTTTTAAAAATCCCTTTTTACTATGATATCTAGTAGGCGTTGATGACTTTATCCCATTGATTCCAAATGATGTAGATCTTGAGTTCTGAGCCTGCACTTTAGCTAAAAGCTTTAATTCAAAAATTACAGCAAAACCAAACATGAAGTCTTTGACGGAATATCTGACATTTAATACAAAAAAGCGAGTTGAGTTTGTTCACATCACACCGCAAGTACGCCAGCTAGTCAAAGAAAGCGGAATCAAGGAGGGACTATGTTTGGTAAATGCAATGCATATTTCTGCTAGTGTTTTCATAAATGACAACGAGTCTGGCCTGCACAATGACTATGCAAGATGGCTTGAAAAATTAGCACCACATGAGCCTATTGATCAATATCGACACAACGATACGGGAGAAGACAATGCAGATGCACACCTGAAACGACAAATCATGGGAAGAGAGGTAATAGTTGCTATTACAAATGGAGATTTGGATTTTGGTCCGTGGGAACAGATCTTTTACGGAGAATTTGATGGAATGAGATCAAAACGAGTCTTGGTCAAAATTATCGGCGAATAACTAACCAAAATCGGCATCGCGTTTTTGGCTCTGACCTTCGTTTTTACGAGCTGCAAATCTGAATTCGTCATCATGATTTTGCGGACCATGTGTACAGTTGACACATCCTACCTTGAATCCGTATTCGTCTTTTACAAATGTCTTGCAACCGCAAAAGCATGCCATGATTACAAGTGCGTGATTCTATGATATAACCTTACGCAGAACAGCAGTTTCCTGGAGGAATGGCGTGACCGTGTGGACATTTGCGTGGGTGCTTGAGCATTGTGCATAATGCATCTGTGAACTGTCTGTTCATGTGATGCTCAATTCCGCAAACCATCTCTTCGTCGATCTCTACCTTTAGTGCGCTGTCCATGAGGACTTCTAAAAGTCTGCTATTTCGCATCATGCTAGAGCCGACCTTTTCCCCACCTTCTGTCAAAGATACGCCTGCCTTGCTGTAATTTACCAAGTTTTGCTCGTTGAGCTTTTTGAGCATTTGAACAACGCTTGGCTGTCTTACGTTTAGCATTTTAGCTATGGTGCTGATTTTGACTGGCTCGCTTCTCTCCTTGATGTGCCAGATTGCCTTGAGATACATTTCCACGTGTTCTGCCTCGGCAGTTCCAACAAATAGTACTTCATCATTTATCGAATCCATTATGATACTCTCTTTGCATCCTTGAGCAAATATTCAAAGTATTCTCTTGCAAACACTGCTAGGCCTGCGTGGTCTGCCCAGATTGCAACTGCCTCGCCTTCTGCCGGCTCGTTAATCGGTCCAAGCAATATTACCACATAACGCTTGTCGGAAATTATTCCTCCTCCGAATAGCCCTTTCTTGACCTTAACCGTGGACACTCGCGCCAAAGCCTTGAGGGATTCCTTGTCCATTTCATCTGACATTAGTATTGTAATTACGACTCCTTTATCGTGAAGCTGGCGCAGCTTTGGCAGTGCTTGCTTTACTAGTATCTCGTTTGCCTTTGGAAGTGCGATCAAAACCTCGCTTCTGCAAGAGTCAACCATTTCTAAAATCTTGGAAGCAATATTCATTATGCCGGACAAAACCCATATGTCTGGTCTTTCACTTACACCGCTTTTTTCGTATAATGGTACAAGCTCGCGCAAAACAACATTCTCATTTTCCTTAAAATCAGATTCTATCTTTTGTTTTGTAGCCTCCATTGCTGTAGATGGT
>JBJTCW010000058.1:0-2313 GCA_046092065.1 Candidatus Nitrosotenuis sp.
AAAATCACACAATCATGAAGGTTCCAGTCAACGTTCCATTGGTTGGAAAAGAAGAGATTGCTGAAGTTACTGCTATTTTGAAGGCTGGTGCACTGACTACAGCCGCAAAGGACGGTGGCAAAAACGTTCAGGAATTTGAAAAACAGGTCTGCTCTTTGGTCAAATCAAAATATGCTATCGCTGTCAATTCTGGAACTGCCGCATTACAGGCAGCACTCTATGCTCTGGATATAAAATCCGGCGACGAGGTCTTGATTCCGTCATTTACCTTTGTGGCTACTGCAAATTCTATAGTATCAGTTGGCGCAAAGCCTGTCTTTGTTGATATCAAAAAAGACAACTATACCATGGATCCGGCTGACATGGCAAAGAAAATTACCAAAAAAACCAAGGCAATAATGCCGGTACACCTGTATGGAAATGTCGCGTATATTGATGAAATTTCAGAGATTGCTTCCAAGAAAAGTATTCCAATAGTAGAGGACGCTGCGCAGTCAATGGGCTCTACATTCAAGGGCAAGCAGACTGGCAATTTCTCTGATATGGGATGCTTTAGTCTGTATGCAGCCAAGGTAATGACTTCGGGCGAAGGCGGAGTGATAACAACATCTGATGATACACTTCGAGAAAAATTGCTAATGATTCGAAACCATGGAATGGTTCATGGATATGACACTAGAATTTTGGGATTGAACTTGAGATTGCCAGAGATAAATGCCGCAATCGCAAAAATACAGATGAAAAAACTGTCTGGCTTTTTGCAAAAAAGAGCGCAAAACGCCAAAATGCTAACTGAGTTACTGAAAGGTGCTGACGTTACATTGCCAATTCCAAGAAAACACGAAAAGGTGAACTGGTATTTGTATACTATAGCTAGCAAAAATCGCGACAAAATATCAAAGGCATTAAACGAAAACGATATCGGAGCTACTGTATACTATGGCATACCAGTGCACAAGACTCCATTTTACAGTCAGAAAACAAAGCTACCAAACACAGAGTGGGCCGCAAAAAGTGTTTTGTCCCTTCCTGTACAGCCTAGAGTGACTAGGAAAAACCTGGAAACGACTGCAAGAATAATCAAAAATCTATGAATTTTGGAGAAATTGCAGGCATAGTCTGCAAGAAAATATTTCCAATTCCTGAAGAGAGATTTGTCGGTGCTGGCTCTGGGATTGCTATTTGCACTTTGTCCAGTATAGATCTGCTAAAAGAAATTTCTAACTCCGATGTAATGCAAAAAGTTGCAATTGCAGCACGATTATTTTCTGAAAACAAGGGAATTGACGAGCTGGTACGATATGTAAATCAAAATCCAGAATTGTGCACGATTATAGTATGCGGAAAGGAAGTATCTGGTCACAGAACAGGTCATGCATTGTTTTGCCTTCATAAATTTGGCACAGATGATTCCAACAGAATTGTAAATTCCGTCAGCCCAGATCCTATATTGACAGTATCAAAAAATGAAATTGCAAATTTTCAAAAAATCCAGCTAGTAGACAAAATAGGAGAAACCAGACTACAAAATATTATTTAGTAGCCGTTTTTTTGCCTGTTTCTATTTATCTCGTTTTTCTTTCTGTATTCTTGTACGATATCATCAGGTGTCAGGTTCAGCTCTAGTGATGCCTGCACCACAAAATGCCATATGTCGATTAATTCTTCTCTTGCGTCTGCTTCATTGAATGGAGTTGGTTTTTTCCACCACTTCCAGTTTGTTGTTCTTTGTAGTTCAACTGCTTCATGCATGATTGCCGTGGACAATGCAGATACTCTGCCTTCCGAGTCCTTTGGGTATCTATCCAGATTCATCATTTCTGCTAATCCCTTTTGCATTGCAAATATTTCATCCAGTCTATCCATGAAATTATTTTTTGGATCTTGTAGATAACCTTTCAGAAGTCTACCATTGATTGGTATTTTTTGATCCTTGTCTGAATTTTTGCCTTGGTAATTGTTGTCAATGCGTCAAGGCCGTACTTTTCCACGGCAAACGAGCCCATCACGTTTCCATGAATGATTGCCTTTTTGATGTCCGATAGGCTAGTACTGTTCTTTGATTCCAGATATCCAATCATTGCACCGGCAAAAGAGTCGCCTGCACCGGTAGGATCTACGATATCTTCTAGGGAAAACGCAACAGATGGAAACACAACATCTTCGAAAAACAACAGTGCGCCGTGCTCTCCTTTTTTGATTATCACATATTTTGCGCCCCAGTTCATCATTTTTTTGGCGCACTTGATCAGATTGTGCTCTTTTGTGAGAAGCTTGGCCTCTTCGTCATTAATCACAACTGCATCTACTGAG
>JBJTCW010000059.1:0-10604 GCA_046092065.1 Candidatus Nitrosotenuis sp.
CCTAAGATATTACGCAACGATACCATGATACTTGCAGCATTATTTTCTGGTGGAAAGGACAGTACATATGCAATTTACCAGGCTCGTAAGATGGGCCATGACATAAAGTGTCTTCTCACAATAATGACTTTATCCGAAGACAGCCATCTTTTGCATCATCCAAATATTTCTGCAACAAAACTTCAGGCCGAATCGATGAATATTCCGCAAATTCTTTTGGAATCAAAATCCGACAAGACACAGGACGAGCTTGAACTGCTAAAGCAAGGGCTGGAGCAGGCAAAAAATGACCATTCTGTACAGGGAGTCGTCCATGGCGGAATACTGAGCGAGTTTCAAAGGGAAAAATTTGAATCAATTGCACAAGATCTGGGACTGGAAGTAATTGCACCTATTTGGAAAAAAGATCAAAAACACTACATGAAAGAATTACTAGATTCTGGATTTGAATTTGTTTTATCTGCTGTTTCTTGCGACGGATTGGCTGAATCATGGATTGGCAAAAAAATCACACAGCAAGACCTTGACATCCTAATGGAAAAATCGGAAAAATTCAAGTTCAATTTGAGCTTTGAAGGAGGAGAGGCGGAAACCTTTGTCATCAACTGTCCTCTATTTTCCATCCCAATTGAAATCACACAATATAAAAAATTCTGGGATGGATACCGTGGAAGATTTGAAATAGTGCAGGCAAAGATGAAAAACAATGCTGGATAATCTCAAGACTGGACTGCGAGCCGCAATCAAAAAAATCGTCAGCTCATCCGGCGTTGACGAAGAAATGATCAAGCAGCTTGCAAACGATGTTCTAAAATCGCTCTTGAGTGCAGATGTCAAGACTACTCTGGCAATCCAAATAGCAGAAAATCTCAAAAAGCGTTCCCTGACAGAAACACCCCCACCTGGATTATCAAGAAAAGATCACATTATCAAAATTCTATATGATGAGCTTGCAGGATTACTAGGAAAAGAAAATGACTTCCAGTTCCAGCCGGGCAAGCTAAATCGAGTATTGATGCTTGGAATTCAGGGTAGCGGAAAAACAACAATCACTGGAAAGATGGCAAAGTTTCTCACCAAACAAGGATACAAAGTAGGAGTAATTGGCGCAGACACATACAGGCCTGGTGCACTAGTCCAGCTAAAGACGAACTGTGAAAAGTCCGGAGTCGAAGTCTATGGAGAAGAAAACAACAAGGATGCTCCAGGAATTGTCAAAAACGGACTCAAACACTTTGAGAATCACAACTTGGACATCATGCTGATTGATACTGCTGGCAGACACAAAGAGGAAAAAGATCTATTGGACGAAATGAAGGAAATAGGCAAAGTTGCCGAGCCGGACCTTGCACTGCTTGTAATAGATGGTACTATAGGCCAGCAATGCTACAATCAGGCAGAATCGTTTCACAAAACCGTCCCCGTTGGCGGAATCATAATCACAAAACTGGATTCTTCTGCAAAGGGCGGTGGAGCACTTGCAGCATCGGCTGCAACTGGTGCCAAGGTGATGTACATTGGTACTGGAGAGCGTGTCGATGATCTGGAATTATTCTCACCTACAAGATTTGTAGGAAGGCTGCTTGGAATGGGAGACATTCAGGCAGTATTGGATTTAGCAAAAAGACTCGAAACAGAAGCGGACGATGTTCGATTAAAGAGAATCTCCAACGGCAAAATGAACATGGATGATTTCTATTATCAACTGGAAGAAGTATCAAAGGTCGGCTCACTCAAGGGACTACTCGATAACATGCCAGGTTTGTCTGGAATGGTAAAAGAAGATCAAATGGAACAGATGGAAGTCCGTGTCCAAAGATGGCGATACATCATTCAAAGCATGTCACAGCAGGAAAAGGCAGACCCTGACTTGCTTAATGCATCAAGAATCAAACGAATCTCTCGCGGGTGTGGCTGGCCGGAACACGAGGTAAAAGAGCTTTTAAAAAATTACAAGAACTCCAAGGGCATGATGAAGGCTGCAAAAGGCAGACAGATGCAGGGATTTTTGCGAAAAATGGGAATGGGTTAGGCAAACCACTAATACTCTTTTTGTAAAAAATTCTATAGTTGACACAAGACAAAAAATTCTCCCAAGTTCTGGATTTATCCAAAAAAATTCTATCAGAATATGATCTATGTGATAATTGCCTGGGAAGACTGTTTGCAAAAAAACTACATTTGACATCAAACAAGCTTTTGGGCAAAAAACTCCACAAAAAACTCAGAATCCAAAACAAAAAGTGCCATATTTGCAAAAACGCCTTTGACACAATTCATTTCTACTTGGAAAAAATGCAAAATGCATCATCACAATACCAATACAAGACATTTCTTGTGGGGGCCAAGCTAAAACCATCCGTGCTAGACCGAGATGATCACATTCGATCCCAGTTCAAGCTAAAGGGAATAGATGCTGTAAAGACAAACATTACTAGAGAACTTGCAAAACAATACTCAAAAAAGACCCACAAAAAGCCAGTCCAGCAAGACCAAGACCTTACTATTACCGTTGATTTTAAAACGGAATCTTGCGAGGTTCACTCCAAGTCTTTGTATCTTTCAGGACGATATGTCAAGCCAACTAGGGACATACCACAAAAACAAAAACCGTGCCAAAACTGCCTTGGCAAGGGATGTGTTACATGTAATCATCATGGCATGGCCGAATTTGACAGCATAGAAGGCATGATCTGCAAGTATGTCTTTGAGAAATTTGGCGCAACCCAGGCAAAAATAACGTGGATTGGAGGGGAAGACACTACGAGTCTAGTACTTGGCAAGGGCAGGCCGTTTTTTGCCAAAATAACAAACCCAAAGAAAAGAAAGCTAACAATACCAAAAACTATTGTATCAAATAAAATCAAAATTCGCAACCTAAAGCAAATCCCAAAACTTCCGCAAGGGCCTATCCCATTCCAATCAAAAGCAATACTGAAAATTATAACTGAAAACCCAATCATACCAGAAAACATTGCAAAGCTTGATGAGCTAAACAACAACACAGTGGCAATCTATGAAAAGTCAGGCAAACGGTCAGAAAAGAAAATCCATTCTGTATCATATGTGATAAACTCGACAAATTTACTAACTTTGAGAATGAATCTTGATGGGGGAATTCCACTGAAGCATTTTGTATCCGGTGATGATATTTTTCCAAATGTATCTGATCTGATATCAAACAAGTCCAAGCTGGAGCAGTTTGATTTTGATGAAGTATCAATACGCTAAGGCTTTTTACATGTGTGTCTTGGAGTCAAGCCATTGGACCAGCTAGTAAAGGTAAGAGAAGCATTCCAAAAGGGACTCTTACCGCAAGACATCCACGATACCATAACAGAGCGATTCGAGCTGGTAACTGAAGGAATCACACGAATAGAAAAGGCATCGGGCACTCACTATCCAATATCCTATGTAGAGCCGTCCGCCATTCTGACTGGCGGCTCTGAGATGTCATTTCAGTATGGAATTTTGTTTGCAAGAACACTGCCAGTGTTTTTTGAGGAAAAATTCCAAGTTGTCATACAAATTTCAGCACCGCTAGTTGCATTTGGGCTCAAAGGAACCATTCACGCAATACTTGCTCATGAATTTTTGCACTATATCGAGCTGATTCGAAAAATATCAAAAATGGAAATGCTCTCAGACGAGATTTCATCAAATCTTTTTGAAAACACTTATGCCGACAGCACCAGGCTCTTTGAGCCAAGGGCGGTATTTTCAGACCAAACACTGCTTACTCATATTACCAAAAAATTCCCAACAGGATTCAAGGACTACAAGCTGGAAGACAAGACTGAAAAATTCTGGATATCAAAACAATTACCGGTAACCAAAGTAGCCCTAGATTCTAACACCGTCAAGCTCTCTGCCGAAGCGCTATCCAAGGTAATAATAGATCAAGCATTATTGCAAAAAATCCAAGAATACGAGCTTAAAGAATCTAAATTACGAAAGAAAAAACTCTACTGATTAAATTCAGTCAGACCGCACTTGCCACAGGTCTTTCTGTTTTTGTGCTCTGACATGAAAACACCCTTGCCACATCTTGAGCAAATTTTGTGTGTTTTTGTCGCCTTGTCGCCGGAAACTTTGTACATTGCGGCAATACCTGCTGATTTTTTGGCTTCTTTTTTGCCTGCCATTATGAACTACCTTCTGCTGGTGCTTCTGCAGGGGCCTCTTCTTTTGGAGTGGCAGCTGCAATTGCGGCCTTTATCTTGTCTATTCTTTTGAAGATTGTCGGGTTGACCTGTTTTTTTGCCAATTCTTCATTATCGTAAATATAGAAAACTCCTGTCACTGTTGGTCTTCCGGAGTGACCTTTCATTGAAATTGGAATGATTACCTTTCCGTCAAGCTTGAATTGCTTTAAAATCATGTCTGCAGCGTCTAATTTCTTTAGTTTTCCCGCCAAGCCTGGAAAATCACACGTGATTTCTCTTCTTGAGAGGAATGTATTGTTTACATCGCTTACTATTTGCATTGACATGTATTCTTGGCTCGTTTTTCTATTTCATATAAACCTTGATTGGTGTTCCCGAAGAGATTTAAGAAAATCATCGTTTTCCTAATTTGTTGGACCGTTTCATGCTGCATCTAAAAAACACTGGATTTGCTCCGCAGGACACTGGCGAGCTTTTGGAGCGAGCCAGAATGCTTGGCAAGGGCTGTATCATTAGGGACTGCCGAGTATCTACAAAGTATGTCGAGTTTGATGTATCAATTAGCAAGTCAAGACTGGATATTTTACTTGAAAAGCTGACAGTGATTGCACCGCTGGATCATGCAAGGCTAGTAGAAGAGGAAAACATCGACAAAGATGAAGGAGTGCAAAAAGGAATCTCTTATTTCAATGATGAGCGTTTTTGGGAAGCACATGAAGTTTTGGAAGGTGTCTGGAAAAAATCCTACGAAGGAGAAAAAGAACTAGTCCAGGGAATAATACTGATTGCAGCTGCTTTGGTCCATTTCCAAAAGGCCGAAAACCTGATCTGCCTTTCTATTCTAAAAAGAGCAGAGGAAAAACTCTCAAGGTCCGGCGGTATGTATCATGATATAGATGTGGATCAGATGAGAAAAAAACTGCACCAAATTATCGATTCTGAAAAAATCTTTTTGTTTACTATATGATTAGCTGAATCGCAGTCTTTACTACTTGGGCGCCTTCCAAGAGTCCAATGCTTCCCATCTTTGCATTTTTTTCTGTATAGCGTGTACTGTTGTCCTTTTTGACCATGTCTCCAGATACTAGGACCGGAACTGGGTCATCAGAATGACCCTTGTTTATACATGGAGTAGAATGATCAGCAGATATCACTACTGCGACTTTGCTGGTATCAATATTATCAAGCAGTGTGCCAAAGAATCGCTTGTCTATTTCCTCAATGTTTTTCATTTTGCCTATTGCGTCACCGTCATGGCCAAATTCGTCAGGACCTTTCAGATGAACATAGATTGCGTTTTCCGTCTCCATTGCCTTTGCTGCAACGCGAGCCTTTTCTTCATAGTCTGTCAGGCCGCCTGCGCTGAATGTACGCATCTTGAGCACCTCGGATATGCCGATTTCGACTGGCATATCTACTATACATGAAAACTTCATTGTGTACAAGTCATTGATTGGAACTACCTTTGGATAGTGATTGCCCGCATCTCGCAGCAAAATTGAATTGAGCAGCTTTTTGCCTTGTTCTTTTCTTTTCTTGTTTGTTGCACTTTCTTTGAGAATCTGCAAAGATTGCTCTGTGAATTCATTTACCAGCTTTGCAGTAATCTCGGAATTTGGCATTTGATTCAAAGGTAGGCATCTCTCAATTTTGAGATAGTCTCCAACTGCCTTGGCAATTCCCATGCCTTCAACTCTAGAATATGCCGGGTCGGTGTTTGTTATTTCTGCGGACAAGGGCTTTCCTTGGCAACGAATCCTTACTACTACTCTATGTCCTATTGTTGGCGCAACAACTACCGATGTTCCGGGAACTGAGAACTTTATCTTGTTTTCAATTTCTTTAGACACTGCATCTGCATCTTCTTTTTCGATTTTGCGCCCTGCACGTCTATCCACAATAATTCCGGAATCATCCAAGGTGGCAAAATTTCCGCGCAATGCCAGGTCGCCATCCTTAAAGTCGATTCCAGTCCCTATTGCCTCAATTACACCCCTTCCTACGTATTCCGAGTGCTGGAACTTGTAGCCAAGCATGTTAAAGACAGCAATGTCGGATTCAGGGGCTATGCCTTTGCCAACCGAGATAACCTCGCCCATTGCGCCGTTTTTTGTTAATCTATCAAGACTGGGAGTATTTGCATAATCTAGGGGAGTTGTATTTTTCAGATCAGGATGTGGCAAGTCTCCAACGCCATCCAACAAAACATAAACGAATTTGACTTTGGAATTATCCGACATGTGATTCCCTTTTTGAAAACTGATCTTGGATCACTTTAAACTTTGAGCTGACCCAAAATCAAAATCGCGATCTTTGAAAAGGTTTTATGATACACGCATTCATAGTATCGAATATGGGGAGCATGAGGAAAGACTACATTTCTGAAAGATTTGTCATTGTCTCCCAAAACGATGAAAAAATAGAAGACGGAAAAAAATGCTCATTTTGTCCTGGAAATGAATCCATGACAAATCCGTCACTGTTATCATTGGTAGCCAAAGACGGAATGCTGCAAAGACTCCAAGACTCTGAAGACAATTATGTCGAGGACTGGACGGTCCGCGTTTTTGAAAGTAAAAATCCTGCAGTTACAGTGTCTGCAGAAAACTCTTACAGCGAGCGACCATTATACTCCGAGCCGGCATACGGCTATCACTATATTGTCGTGGCATCAGAAAAGCACAAGGAATCACTAGCTACCATACCTTTAGAGCAATGGTCCAACATTTTAGTTGTCATACAAGACCGATTGAGATGGCTATACACGCAACGCGGAGTCACATATGTTTCAATTTACATCAATCATGGAAAAGAGGCTGGAAGTGTAACTCCTCATCCACACATCAACATGGTTACATTTTCTACAATTCCTCCACTAGTAGAGGCAGAGGCAGAATCCTCGCACAGAACTCTAAATGAAAAGGGAGACTGTCCACTATGCCAGGCGGTAAATACCGAGACTGGCGGACCTCGCCAAGTGCTCCAGACTGAAGGATTTTTGGCTTTTTGCCCATGGGCTCCATCGCATCCATATGAATTTTGGATCTGCCCAAAAAAACACACCACAAGCTTTTCCAAGATAACGCAAAAAGAAATCAACGATTTATCATTGATATTGCGCGCAACACTTGGAGGACTGTCCAATTCACTCAAAAATGTCTCTTACAACTTGGCGTTTCATCTATCTCCAGAAAAGAAAAACAGCAGACAAATCCATTGGCACATTGAGGTGTATCCGCTTACTTCTGCATGGTCAGGCCTTGAGCGAGGCTATGGAGTGTTTTTGAATTCGATTGCTCCAGAAAAGGCAGCAGAGCAATTGGGTGCAGCGTGCAGAAAAGAGCTTGCAGGCCTAGTCGGAATAATCTAACCGTTTATTTATCGAAAATAATTTTTCCATACCATGGCAGGAATTGAGAAATACGTAGCAATTGCGGCATTGGGATTATTTGCAATGTTTGCAGGCGAAGTAAACGTATTCTATAATTATCTGACAAACCCAAACGTCGACACCGAACCGGAGGCAAAACTCTTGATGTACATTTCAATTGGTGCAGCACCTGGAGCTATAATGGCCGGAACTGCATTTGTAATGTCAAAAAGATATGGCTCTAAACAAATCGGCTCTATTGTTCTGGCATCCGGAATTGTATTGTTCATAGGAATGATGATTGCAAGCTCGATTTTGCCGCGAATCGATACAAACTATCAAATCTATACAGTCAAGATTGTACCTCAAGTGTTCTTGGCAGTTTCAGTGGCAGTGATGGCCGCTGGCGGATTTCTCTTTAGGACAAAAAAGCGACCAATCAAGGAATTTTTCTAGTGATCAAAACGCATTTCATTTGAATGCATAACAAAGCCCAGTTTTTCATAAAACCCCCTGATGGAATCCTCGCAATCCAGAATTGTCTTGTAGCAGCCTTGGCTTTTGGCGTATTCTAGCACGGTTTTGATTATCATTGCACCGGTTCCACCTGACTGGAACTGTTTTGATACCACGACATCTTCTATGTGGCCTACTTTGCCGCCGTCATGGATGAACTTTTGTTCTATTAGCAGAGTTGTCGAGCCAATTACTTTGCCGTTTTGTATTGCAACAAAAATGACATGATCTGGGTTTTTGCCTATTTTTTGGAGTATTTGTCTTGCCTTGTTTTTGTCAATGTTACTAGCTAGTCGAAGAGAATCCAGCGATTCCAAAAATCCATTGTCAAGATCGGACTCGGTGATTTTGCGGACGATAATTTCAGACATTAAATCTTGCCAAGCTTTTCTCTGAATTCTTGGTATGCCTTTTTGTAGGATGCCTTGTCTCCAATGTCGATAAAGCCGTTTTTGATTATAAAACTGCCAACGTCCTTCTTTTTTGATAGCGCCTTTTTGATTACGTCATCCATTCCATATGGCTTTCCAGATGGTATATACGAGAATATTCCGGGTTCCATGACATAGCATCCAATGTTGATGTTTGCCTGAATTTCCGGCTTTTCATTCCACGCAGTAACTTTGCCGGCTTTGGTTGTCTCTATTACACCATACTTGAGGTTGGTCTTGTACTGGTGAAGGCTCATTGTGACAAATGACTTTTTTGCCTTGTGCTGTGAAATCATTTTTTTCAAATCAAAATTAAAAACCGAATCTCCGTAAACGCAAACAAATGTGTCATCAACAAGTGATTCTGCAGTCTTTAGCTGACCTGCAGTTGCTAATGGCTTGTCCGCAATAGCATATTCTATTTTGACACCAAGCCTTGCCCCGTCCTCAAAATAATCCTCGATTGTTTTTCTGAGATAGCTCACACACAAAACTATCTCATCTACCTTGTTTTGTCTGAGCCATTCAATTAGGTGCTCTAGCAGTGGCTTTTCTCCTAAAGGAAGCATTGGCTTTGGCAAAAATGTTGTGTATGGCTGGAGTCTTGTCCCAAGACCGCCTGCTAGTATGACTGCTTTCATGAAATTACGTCTAATTTTGGAGTATTTATGCACAGTTACACAAAGATCTTCGCACCATCAGAGAATTTTTGAGATTTTTCTTAACACGTCTTGCGGATTTGTACCAAACACAATGATCATGGGCTCTTTGCCATAATCCCCAGTATGGTAAATGATGTCGGGGGCTGTAGATGATTTTTTTATTGCCTGACTAATTCCCCACGATATGGATGAGTTTTCTTTATCTTTGCTTGTCTTTGGCTCTGATTTTCTGTCATAGCTTGCGATTTTGGCGCCAGTCTTTGCAAATTTTCCAACTAAACCTTCATCATATCGCATGTTTAGCCCAGAGCGTATTTTGGGGAATTTTTTTTGCATCATTAATACAGCAGTTGCAACGTGACGCGATCCTCCATATTCTAAAATTCCAGCAGTTATTGCGGATTTGCCAGATTTTACTATTCTTCCTGATACCCCTACAATATCATCAATTGACTTTGATTTTGGCTTTGCAAAGACAAAATTTGTCTGGCATTCAGGAATGTATGTGCTGATCTTTTCTAAATTCTCAAATTGCATAATTGCGTCTCCAAGCTCGGATTTTATCTTGTCTTGTTTTGGGTTTGTTATTTTTACTCCACGGCCTAGCTTTTGTGCCGATAATATCGCATTATTTGTGAATTGTTTTGCAAATTTTGCAGAATCAAAAATGTTTTTTTTCTGAGCAATGGAAAATGCCAGCGCTATTGCAAAGTTGCATCCACTTCCGTGGTTTTGTCCTGGAATGAACTTGCCAGAAACTGTCTCTTGTTTTTTATTGTAATATACAAAATCACTGATTTTGCCCTTTTCAAACTTGTGCCCTGTTATGATGATGTTTTTTGCACCAAGCTTGGACAAAGCCTGAGCAGCCCTTGACAAGTCTTGTGATTTTCTTATCTTTATTCCAGAAAGAATCTCGGCTTCTGCTACGTTTGGAGTTATTGTATGAGCTAGTGAGATTAGCAGTTTGAGTGCAGAAATGGCATCTTTTTTTAGCAATACTCCATGTGTCGTGGACTGGATCACCGGGTCCAAAATAATTGGAATCTTGAGATTTTTGAGCCTAGAATGAATTTTTTTGATTATTGTACTATCGTAGACCATTCCAATTGTTATGACATTTATAGCAAAATCCGACAATACCGAGTCAATCTGTGCGATAACAGATTCTGCGGAAACTGGCTCTGCACCAATAAACTTGGAAGAGTTTTGGGCAGTAATGGCAGTTATTGCAGTAAAACAGTTTGCTCCAAGTGCTTGGGCAGCTTTGATGTCTGATTGAATTCCTGCACCAGATGACGGATCCGAACCACCAATTGCCAAAATGTTCATGCAAATTTGTACCAAACCACAGGTAATAGTATTTGTGAATTGTTGCGGATTTGCTCCTACTGTTTAAATCTAGAGTCGACATATTGGTATTCATGGGAACCCAGATGGCATCTGCACGTCGTGGAGT
>JBJTCW010000060.1:0-6284 GCA_046092065.1 Candidatus Nitrosotenuis sp.
GCATATTACGTTGGATTATCTTAAATCAGTTATGCTAGATTTCATTTTACGATCAACACCGGTACGGGTGATTTGTGAAGGACATAATTCGACACGCTTCCCAGAAAAATCTCTTTTACCGTGCTTCGCCCCCTAGAGCCAATCACAACCAAATTGATGTGATTGGCTCTGATCCCCTTTACAATCATGTATCCAGGCGAGCCATACGCAGTTATTTTGGAGAATTTGATGTTGTTTTCTTTGCATATTGATTCGGCCTTTTTGAGGACGGATTCCGCAAATTTTCTTTCCTCGACTTGGCACTTTATTGGATCAACGGTTTGAACCTCAATGCTGGGAAAAATAGAGACACAATACAAAGTAGTTATGGAAGCACCAGACGTTTTGGCCAGAAAAACCGCTGTATCCAGTGCCCTAAATGAATTATCAGAGCCATCAAGCGGCACTAGAATTTTTTCCAGTTTGAACAATGCCAAAGAGTGGTCTGTAAATTACATAAATCGAGTCTAGATTATCATAATTGAATTTCAGTGATGAGAATTAACCAATAAAGTCATAATATTGCTACAGGACTAAACGTTGTGGCCAAAGTATACGACTACAAGAACTGGAGTGAGATAGAATCCGCGGTTACCAAACTTGTGCAAAAACTAGAAGACAAAAAACTCCAATTCAAAACAATATCCACAATTAGCAGAGGCGGCCTTGTCCCAGCCAGACTACTAGCAGACAGGCTGGGAATAAAACAAATTCTAGTTGATGGAGAATCTGTTCCATCTGATTCACTTTTTGTTGACGATATCTATGATTCTGGTGAGACATTTAGAAAAATTATCCAAAAGGCAGACGATCCAGACGAGCTAGTCTTTGCAACAATCTATGCAAGAAAAAAAGAGTCATATCCAAAGCAGTTGGTATATGCAGAATTGACACACGATACTGAATATATTGTGTATCCGTGGGACAGATTCGAGCACGGTATGCCATACGAAGCGCACTAGGCATATTTTTGCAATTTATTATTTAGGCTTCATTCGCAGTAAAATCTGCTCAGTTATCTTTCTCATCTCAGAGTCCGAGCCAACACTGCACAGTCTTACTACATCAGATGTAGTGATTATTCCAACAAGCACATTATTTTGTACTGCAGGCATTCTGTGAATTTTTCTGGTTTTCATTAATTGTGCAGCCTCCCATACAGAGTCGTCGGGATTTACCACAACTACTGGACAGACATTATTTCCTTGACATTTACTGTGTATGGTTTTCCCTTGGCAACAATTCTTCTTGTTATATCACGCTCTGTAATTATTCCAGCAACAACTCCTTTTTCCAATACCACTATTGCGCCAATTGATGCATCGTCCATCATTTTTGCCGCATCTTGAGCAGTCATTGAAGAGTCAATAGAAATGACATTTTTCTTCATCACGTTTCTGACGATTTCTGTCATGGTACAAAAAATCATTTTGCTACTTAAAAGATCAAAACACGATTATCAAGACTAGGATTCTGCCCAGAATCAAGCCCGGTTTTTGACTTATCTGTTAAATACAGATTTCCCGTATACTGATCCCATGGGAATATTGGATAATCTGCGCGGCTTTGAGCCAAACAAAGCAAAAGAAACACTAGACATGCTACTAATAGACAGAAGAAATGAATTCGCAGAACTTGCATCTGGAATGGGCATTCCAACTTCAGCTACCAACTGGGAGCATACAATTCTCAAGTTTTGCCTAGAGTTCAACGATTGTTTTTACATCATAACAAAGCTGGAAGGCCCAAATGATGACACCGAGAACACTCACAACAAGATTCACCAGTTTGTGACTCTGATCAGGCAAATTGCGCGAGGCAAGACAAACATGATAGAGATAACACATTTGCAAAATATTGCACATACACTAGCAGAAGAATTCAAAACGATTTACAAGCGGCTAAGCTAGGGCAGGACCGCAATCTGGCTTTGTATGAGATTTTTGTATGCCCAGCTAAGCAGCTCGCCCTTGGAGTGAGACCATTTTAGGTGTCCAGCATATTCGGATTTATCAGAAATCAGCCTCGGATATGCACCGAGTGGGCATCGCTCAAAGTTATCCACCACATATGAGATGATTTTTTCGCGATGTCTAGCCAAATGATACATCCACTGGTTTTTGTCAGCATATTGCGGTTTTGAGCTTTCACAGAAAACGCATCTAGCGCTGTGATGCATGCTCATTGTATTACACCTACAACAAGCTCAAGTCTTGCCCAAAATAAAAAATCCAAACATCACACATACTGACAATGCCATGAGGCAAAACGTAATCCAGCCCAAGACATTTGAAGTCTTGCTGTTTGTTTTATCATAGAGAATTTTCTTGTTGTTTGCTATTTTCATTATAACAAACAACATTGGCACGGCAGTGACTCCATTTATCACTGCGGCATAAATCAAGGCAGTAATGGGACTGATTTGCACAAAATTAAACGCAAGGCCTATTGCAGTGGATACTATAATGGATAAATAAAACGCCTTTGCCTGACGGAATTTTTTGCTCAAGCCCTGCTTCCACCCAAATCCATCAGATAATGCATATGCAGACGAGCCAGCTAGCACAGGTATTGCCAATAATCCAGTGCCGATTATTCCCAGTGCAAAAATTATTTTTGATATCTCTCCGGAATAAGGAAACGATTTTACCAGTGGCTCTAGTGCCTTTGCCGCATCGTCTGCTGTTGCAATGTTTGTTATTCCATTTTGGTACAGAGTTCCGGCGCTAGTCAGTATGATAAACCACATTATGATTTGGGAAAAAGCCATGCCGGTTGCAACATCTATTCTCATTGATTTGATCTCTTTTTTGCTGATCTTTGGATCACCTACATCGATTTCGGAGATTTTTCTTTTGGCCACGTCTTCTTCTGCTTCTTCAGATGCTTGCCAGAAGAAAAGATACGGAGAGATGGTAGTGCCAAACAATGCAACGAAGATCATTGCAAATTGTGCATTCAGCTCAAAGTGAGGAATTACAGTAGCTGTCAGTATTTGCCCAAGGTTTCCGCCCACAATAACTGCAGTTACAACATATGCAAGCAGGGAAAACGTGAGGAACTTGAGAAACTTGGCGTATTTTTTGTACGGCAAAAAGACCTCAGCTCCGACAATAAATCCAGTAAAGCAGATTGCCGCCAAAAAGACAGGAATTTGGGGAAAGACAAGTTTTGTAGCAGCTGCCATTGCACCAATATCTACGCCAATGTTTATCGTATTTGCAATCAAGAGCAGTCCAGTTATTGGAAACACGACTTTGCGTGAGAACTGTTTTTTTATTGCGTTTCCAAGGCCTCCTCCAGTTACCAGACCTATTCTTGCGCACATTTCCTGGATTATGCTCATCAAGGGATACTGAAATGGGGCAAACCACAATGTCCCAAAGCCAAACTGCGCACCTGCCTGCGAATATGTGGCAATTCCTGATGGATCGTCATCTGATGCTCCAGTAATGATTCCCGGTCCCAGATTTCTAAAAAAATCTCTTAGCTTGCCCAATGGCCTAATTGATAGAGTTTTGTAGTTAATCTAAATGTCGATTATCAGATTAGGAGCTTGCAATAATTTTACAACAATATACACATAATGCAAAAAATCGCAGATCCAAAATCGATTTTCATGTATAATGACAAGGCTTTTATCGAGTTTTTCAAAACTTGCACAACGGGGAGAGAACGTGAACCGTCAGTATAGTCCACTGGAATTATGTAGTCATATTCTCACACTTGATGATTCAATTCGATTTGCAGGACGCATCAGGGACAGAAAAGTAATTGCATTTGCAAGAAACACATCAAAGGCTCCACTTTTGGATTCGGAGCTTGGCAATATGGCGCATTATTGGGCATCAATCAAGGCAGGAATGGAGGAAATGTTTGATGGTCCTTTGGGCAAAACAAACTGGATGATAACTGCAAAAGAAAAAGTCAAGCTAGTGACATTATTCCTAGATGACGGATTGTTAATTTTCTCACTAGATGTAGAAGCGGACCATGACACTATAATAAAGCAGATTCAAGGCTTGAACCTTTCATTATAAAAATAAAGAAAAAGAGATTATGGTTGGGTTGCAAATCCGCGCTGCATCAGAATGCTTGCGCTATCTGAGCTGACGCAAATTGCAGAGCCATTGGACTTTTTGAGCATCAGTTGTTCTAAAAAACATTATTTGAGATATTTTTCCAGCTGGAATTTTTTTGCGTTTGGGATTTTTGCTATTTCAAATCCTTCCTGGCGTTTATCCAATGGTCTTGTAGCATCTATTCCAAGCTTGGCAGTCTGCAGATTTTTCTGATCACTGGATGGGTCCAAGCTAGAGCCACGCACCTTGGATATTATGACAAGGTCTCTGTCAGCTTGAAATCTAGTTGCCATTGCATAATCAATTTGGACCTGGTCTGATGGATCGATATCGTCATCGACAACTGTAACCATTTTCAAAGAGCGATGAGCGGCAAACGTTTCTGCGATTGCCTTTTTGCCGTCGTCAGATTTTTTCTTTGATATCTGTACAACTGCATGCAGCCAGTTGCATCCGCCATCTGACATTATGACTTGTTTTGTGTGCGGAAGTTTTTTCTTGACATCTCGGTTTAGCTTGGATTCAATTGGCAATCCCATTATTAATAGGTGTTATGCAAATCCTGCCAAGATATCATGAAATATTGCATTATTCCTATAGTAGAGATTTTCCAGCTCAAAGACTGGTTGTGCTCTTGCAAAGTCATATGTACGAAGCATCTCCACCATCCATTCCTTGTGGGTTTTATCAGCAAGGATTTTTCCCTCCATTACAATTTCCGTACCAGATGGAACCATTCTGCCAGAATATGGTAGTTTAGTCAGTGTTAATTTTCCGCCAAGAATTGCATTTGCAATGTCTAGCTCATCCTCGCCCCATTCCGCCTGATATGCACCAGCAATGGAAACTGCAGGATGCACACCAATAGTAATTGCAACTTTGAGGTCTTCTCCATGTTCTTTGGCATCCATAAACGAGCGATGCAAATGTCTGCCTTCGACCATTCTAACGGAAAAATGAGTCTTGTCTATTGGCATCAGTCTATGAAATGACGAATTCTGGGTCTTTTTCTCGTAATTTTGTGAGTAAATTATAGAAGATGTGATGAATGGGCCGGATTCCTT
The DNA here is from genome assembly GCA_046092065.1 of Candidatus Nitrosotenuis sp. Classification (GTDB taxonomy): domain Archaea; phylum Thermoproteota; class Nitrososphaeria; order Nitrososphaerales; family Nitrosopumilaceae; genus Nitrosotenuis. The sequence goes on from JBJTCW010000060.1 coordinate 5,186, forward strand.
TTCAAAATGAGTAACTATGGGCAAAATGGACAAATCCTTTGACTTGTTTTCCAGGAATTTTCCAGAGGAGAGTTTTGGCTTTTTTGCCTTTGATATAGCAGAAATTACTTTATCATGAATGGTTCCTTCTGTGCCCCCAAGCGCCTTTGCAAATCTGGCGCGGTTTCCGACCATGTTTGCGACCAGTCTAAGCTTGCTTTCCTTTATGTTTGAAAATAGTATTGCATTGCCACCATCAACTTGTGCAGTAAGTGCGGCAATTTCATATTTTGTAGAGACCTTTTTTGATATTGTATATAGCTGGCCCATTTTTTTTACTTGATCTAAATAAGTGCGCAGATCAGTCATTGCCGAATTGCCTCCGTTATCTTCTCAATTAGAACCTTGCTTGGGCCTGCACCAAGATCATTTTTTGCAGACAACGATACTATAGAAATACCGCGAATTTCTGCTGCAGTTTTTTGCGATATTAATTTCAAAAACATTGCGTCCTGTCTAGCTGGAATAATCTCAGATGATGCAGGTGTCGGTCCTGTTGCTATAGAAATTATGGTCCCGCCAAGTCTTGAGGGACCTTCTGAAATTGAAATGAAAAAAGCGTTTTCGTACTTTAAGATTTTGACATCGAATTTCCGATTTTCTGTTTCCACAGTTAGGCTGTGGTCAGAACTTGACATTATTGCTAAGATGAGACTTATGCCTTTATTGCTATCGCTTCTTCTGGGGCAGTCTCAACAGAAACTTTGGAGGCCTTGGTTGCGCGTGGCTTGCGAGTAGCTTTGACTGTTTTTGCAGTTTTTTCTGCTTTTGCAGTCTTTGCTTTTGCTACTCTTTTTCTTGCTGGTTTTGCCTCGACAACTATAGGTTGCTCTACTTCCACGGTTTCTTCAACTGTTTCAATTGAATTGATTCCGGTAGCTTCTTGAGCTTCGGCTTCAACTCTGGCGCGTAGCTTGGCCTTGTACTTGAGATTTCGTGGTTTTGTTCTCAGTCTGTAGCCACAGCATGGACACCATAGTCCTTCCCATTTGATGAAGATTTCACAAATTTGACAACGTCTTTGACCTGAAGCATAACGTCCAGTTCCTACTGGCTTTTG
>JBJTCW010000061.1:0-7162 GCA_046092065.1 Candidatus Nitrosotenuis sp.
GAAGAGCCAGTCAAAGTTTTAGATTCACTTGGTTTGAAAAGATACTGCTGCAGAAGAATGATGTTGACTACTGTAGAAACAATGCAACAAGTCATCCCGTTCTATGAGGCAATCCAAAGACGTTACTTGGAAATTCAATCCGAGTTAGAGTAGTTTGCCAAAGATTACATCGGTAAGAGGCAGACTAGTTTACAATAGCCGTGGTAGCAAAACAATAGAAGTAGACATTATTTCAGACAAAAAGCACCTTGGTCGAGCCTGCGCGCCATCCGGTGCAAGCGTTGGCAAATACGAAGCGCAGAGTTTTACTGATAACAAACCAGAAAAAAGCCTCCAAGTTCTAAATAAAAATCTCAAAAAATTCGTAGGCCTTGACGCAGATGATCTAAAATCAATCCAAATAGAGATAAGAAAAATCGACTCTACCAATAATTATTCCAAGATAGGCGGTGCAGTTGCCTATGCATTGACCATAGCATCTATTGATTCTGCAGCCAAAGCCAGAGATGAGCCATTCTTCAAAGTTATAGCCCGGACAAAAAAATTCAGATTTCCATTTCCTCTAGGAAACATTTTGGGTGGAGGCGCACATGCCGGTCCTGGAACTCCAGATATTCAGGAGATTTTGATTTGCTCGATTGGCGCAAAAACACCACGAGAATCAATAGAGATGAACTTGGCAGTGCATAAGGAATTAGGCAAGGTTTTGCAAAATGACAATCCACGATTCACCAACGGACGCGGAGATGAAGGCGGATGGGCTCCAGAAATGGACAATGAAAAAGCATTAGAGATTTCTGCCCAAGCAATTGAAAATCTTGGTTTCACTCTAGGAAAAGAAGTTGCTCTAGGTGTTGACTTTGCATCATCTACACAATGGGACGAGAAAAAGAAAAAGTACGTCTATGACAGGGCAGGCTTTGAGAATACTGCAGAAGAGCAAATTGACTTTGCTGCAGATATAATCAAAAAATACAAGCTGATCTATGCAGAAGACGCAGTACACGAGGAAGCCTTTGATGATATGGCAGTTTTGGCGAAAAAATTCCCAAATACCTTTGTCACGGGTGATGACCTCACAGTTACAAATCCAAAGATATTGCAAAAGGCAGTAAAGAAAAAGTCGTGTACCGGTGTAATTCTCAAAGTAAACCAGGCAGGCAGTCTGTATGATGCACTAGAATTTGCACAGATTGCAACCAAGAACAAAATAGGAATAATCACATCTCACAGATCAGGAGAATCAACTGACTATCAAATATCGCATATCGGAGTTGCTACCGGTTCTAAAATGCTAAAGGTCGGTGTGGTGGGCGGCGAGAGAGTAGCAAAACTAAACGAGCTTGTTCGTCTTTCAGAGCATGGTTTAATATCGGGTATGGCAGAGGTTTAAAATCGTAAAATGAGCCAGCAGACAGAACCACAAGACATCAAGAAAAAGATCCTCTCTACAGGAATCAGAGTTGGAACTACTGTCAAGACAACCTTCATGCAGCCATTTATCACAAAGGCAAGCCCTGAAGGACTCTACATGATTGATTTAGACCAAACATTGGCAAGAATCAAGACTGCTGCAAAATTCATCAGCAGAATTGAACCAGAAAAAATCCTAGTCTGCTCTGGACGAGAATATGCAAGCACTCCAATTGAGAGATTCTGTGAAATGACTGGCTCTAGAAAAATGCTGAGCAGATTCATGCCAGGAACACTGACAAACCCATCGTTACCATATTACACTGAACCAAAACTAGTAATCGTTTCTGATCCTCAAGTTGACTCTCAAGCAATCATCGAGGCAACAAATGCAGGAATTCCAGTAATCGGAGTATCAAACACCGACAATGTCACATCCAAAATCGATGTGGTAATTCCAGCAAACAACAGAGGAAGAAAATCACTAGCTACTGTCTTTTGGCTATTATCAAGAGAAATCCTAATCCAAAAAGGCACCTTGGGCGAAAACGACCCAATGAAATATGAAATCGACGATTTCGAAACAAAGATTTCTGAAGAGGAAATAGAATAGATGCGGATTAGAACACCGGCAGTCGCTGGCATGTTCTATCCAAAAGAAAAATCAAAACTAGAATCTTCCATTCAATATTGTATCAAACACGAGTATGGAGTTGGCGATAATCAGAATAATGAAAAGATTTACGGAGCAATTTGCCCGCATGCAGGCTACATGTATTCAGGTCCAGTAGCTACACATTCTTTTGGTATGATTGCAAATCAGGATTTTGAGCTTGCAGTGATTTTGGGCCCAAACCATTGGGGAGTCGGATGCAACATTGCAACAATGAAAGACTGTTCTTGGGAAACTCCGCTTGGTACAGTTGAGGTTGACTCGGATGCTGCAAAAAAAATAAACGAATTATCAAAAATAATAGAGATAGATTATTTCTCACATACGCGAGATCATAGTATTGAGGTTCAAGTCCCAATGTTGATGCAGTTTTACAAAAAACCATTTCAGATTCTGCCAATAATTCTAAACGAGCAAGATTACGAATATTCTCAACAAGTCGGTTTGGCAGTTGCAAAACTTGCTAAAACCAAAAAAACTATTATAATCGGTTCTTCAGATTTTACCCATTACGAGCCAAACGAGTTTGCACATACGCAAGACAAAGCGCTTATTGAGCCAATATTGAAATTAGATGTGGAAAAATTCTACAAAGTATTGAATGATAGGAGGATTAGTGCGTGCGGATACGGAGCAATTGCATCCACAATGATTGCATGCAAGGAATTAGGAGCAACACAGGGAAGACTGCTCAAGTATGCAACCAGTGGAGATATTGCTGGAGACAAGAGTTCCGTAGTAGGATACGCATCTATTGTGTTTAGTTGAAGTCTGTTGCATCTGCTCCAGCAAAGGTGATTTTGTTTGGTGAGCACTTTATTGTGTATGGTGGAAAGGCAATTCTTTGTGCAATCGACAAGAGAATCACCGTTGAATCAGAGCTTGTCAATTCGGATACAATCCAGATAGACTCTGATCTAGGTTCTATTTCCGTATCAAAAAACGAGCCTATTGGTATAGTTGATGCAAAATTTAGATCCGTGATTTTTATTGCACAAAAAATGCTAAAACAATTCAATTCCAAATATGGGTTGAAGATATCCATAAAATCTGAAATTCCCGCAGGAGTTGGCCTTGGTTCATCGTCTGCATGTTGTGTTGCATCTGCAGGCTCTATTGCAGGTCTTTTTGCCAAATACTCAAAGCAAGAAATTTTGAATTTAGCACTAGAAGGAGAGAGATCTGTTTTTGATAGAGCATCCGGTGCAGACACTGCAAGCTGTACCTTTGGTGGAATTGTAGAATATACAAAACAAGGAACAAAAAACTTGGAGATAGATCCCAAATTCCAACTAGTAATTGCAAATTCCAAGATGATTCATTCCACAAGTGATGTTGTTGCACGAGTAAAACAATTCAAGGAATCCAAGTCTAATGAATTTGCAGTTCTTTGTGAGAATGAATCCACACTTATTGAGGAAATTTTGAATGCATTAAAGAAGAATGATTCAAAAGAAATTGGAGAGAAAATGACTATCAATCAAGCACATTTGCAAAAAATCGGGGTGTCAAACAAAATTTTGGACTCGATGGTACAATCCATCAAAGATACATCATATGGTGCAAAATTGACTGGAGCTGGAGACGGCGGATGTATAATTGCGTTAGTTGATGAGTCAAATCTGAAAGCAACTTTGAATACACTATCAGAATACGAATGTTTTGCAACAAAAATCGACACTACTGGTGTAGAGCAAAAAACAATAGCGTAGGAAGCACAAACCCACTCGATACTTTTTAACGAGCCTATTTCTGAAATCAAACATGATTCTGATCAAGCTTGGAGGCTCGATTATAACAAACAAGGAAAAACCGCTATCTCCAAGAAAAAAAACCATTGACGGCATCACAAAACAGCTCAGGAAAATCTCCGAGCCAATCATAATAGTACATGGCGGAGGATCATTTGGTCATTATTGGTCAGTCAAATACGACATGCACACCAAGCCGAAAAAATACGATTACCATGGAGTTGCAGTTGTAAAAAATTCCATGATTGATTTGGACAAGATAATTCTGGATTCCATGACAAAAAATAAGCTAAATCCATATTGCTTACCACCTACTGATTTTATGGCTGGAAACAGACCCATTACATCAAAAGTAAAAGAGATAAAAAAAATTGCAGAATCAGATCTCATTCCAGTCACATTTGGAGACGCTTTATGGTATGGCCAGAAAAAATCCTATATCTTATCTGGTGACAAAATAATGAGCATTCTGGCAAAGACTCTTCGACCAAGGCTGTCCATATTTGTCCTAAACGTGGACGGATTGTATTCAGACTTTAAGACAAAGCGCCTAATTCACGACATGAAAGACCAACAGGCCAAAATACAAGAAATATCAATGGACGTCACTGGTGGAATGAAACGCAAGGTCGAAGAGGCAGTCAAGATCTCCAAAATGGGCCTAAAGGTGTTTTTTGTAAACGGCAACAAGCCGCAACGAATAGCAGATGCCATACAAAAGAACAAGTTCGAGGGAACAGTGTTTCGAGGATAGAATATGGCAGAAGAGTTTTTGATTCTAGTTGACAGCAACGACAATCCAATTGGTACCGAAGAAAAGGTAAAGTGTCATCTTCCAAATGGCAAGCTACATCGAGCATTTACCATACTATTATTTGATAAAAACCACAAATTACTGCTCACACGAAGAAGCGATACCAAAATGCTCTGGCCAGGAGACTGGGATGGAACGGTTGCAAGCCATCCAAGAAAGACAGAGACCTATGTATCATCTGCAGAGCGAAGACTTCCAGAGGAAATCGGCGCACAATGCAAGCTAGATTATCTTTTCAAGTTTGAATATCATGTTCCGTACAAGAACGTAGGATCTGAAAACGAAATATGTGGTACATTAATCGGCCAGGTTTCAGATGATTTTGAAATGAAGCTAGTCAAAGACGAAATCAGCGAGATAAAATGGGCAGATTCCAAAGAATTATTCTCAGACATTGACAAGAATCCTCAAATCTACTGCCCATGGATGCTAGTTGCATTGTATTTCCTTTCTGAATCAGATGAGGCAATGATTCAAAAACACAAAGCAGTCTTTGACAAATGGATGAAGTCCGAATACAAACCAGCCCTGGAAAAATCACTCAAATACCACTTTCCAACAAACAACTGGAGGTTGCTAAGCTAAATGGTAAAAACACTCTCAAGCACTGCAAGCAAAGTCAATTCTTATCTGAAATCAAATCTTGATGGTAGACCAGATGTCTTGTACAATGCAGGAGCTCATCTAATTGTAAATGGCGGCAAACGACTTCGACCATATTTGGTATTGAAGAGCTGCCAGATGCTTGGAGGCTCTGCAGTAGATGCAATGCCAGCAGCTGCCGCAATAGAGATGGTTCACAATTTTACTTTGGTACATGATGACATTATGGACAATGATGAAATGAGACATGGTGTTCCAACTGTACATACAAAGTTTGGCATGCCTCTTGCAATACTTGCAGGAGACGTCTTGTTCTCAAAGGCATTTGAGATGGTTTCAGTAAACAAGGTCAAAAATCCTCAAGTATCATCAGGCTTGGTCTCAAGACTGGCTCGAGCCTGTGTAGAGGTTTGCGAAGGCCAAGTCCTAGACATCAAGATGGCCGAGGGAAAGAAAATTCCAACAAAATCAGAATACATAACCATGATAGAGAAAAAGACGTCCGCGCTCTTTGAGGTCTCTTGCGCAATGGGTGCAATCTGCGCCAAAAAACCTCAAGACGTTGCAAATCTGGCCTCATTTGGGAAAAATCTCGGTGTTTCATTTCAGATAACTGATGATTATATTGGAATTTTAGGAGACCCCAAGATTACCAAAAAGCCAGTCGGAAACGATTTACGTGAGGGGAAAAAATCCCTGCCGATTTTGCTTGCAATACAAAAAGCAGATCCAAAATCCAAAAAAATAATTCTCAAGGTGTTTGGCAATCCAAAGGCAACAAAATCCGATATTGCAAAGGCAATTGATGCAATGCGAGATTTACAGATAGAAAAAGAGGTAAGAAAGGCAGCATTGGATTATGCAGAAAAGGCAAAACGCTCTTTGGCAAAATATTCCGGCCCTGCAAAAGCAGAAATGATTGCTCTTTTGGATTTTGTAGTGACTAGGAGCCTGTAGATTGAGTGAAGTCAGAGACAAGATACTAAGACTAGCTCTGCAAAATGCGCTAGACCACGGCAAAACTCAAGACAAGATTGTCTTGGGAAAGATTCTCGGTACAGAACCATCGCTTAGAACTCAAGTAAAGGAGATAATGCCAGACATAATTGAAATAGTAAATTCTGTAAACCAAATGTCGCAGGATCAGATCAAGCGACAGATCCAAGACAAATTTCCTGACTTGCTTGTAGAAAAGCCAAAAAAGCAAGAAGAGCGAGAAGGACTTCCGCCACTTGAAGGCGCAGAGCAAGGCAAAGTGGTAACCAGATTCCCACCAGAGCCAAACGGCTATCCTCACATTGGGCACGCAAAGGCTGCAATCATTGATGAAGAATATGCAAAAATGTACGGAGGCAAGCTAATCCTACGATTTGACGATACAAATCCAGAAGCAGAGCGCCTAGAATACTATGCAGCAATCAAGGTAGGCCTTGACTGGCTTGAGGTAAAATACGACAGAACCAAAAACACATCAGACGACATCGAGTTACTATACAAAAAAGGTCAGGAAATGCTTGATGGTAACTTTGCATATGTATGCACGTGCAAACAAGAAACCATTTCTGCAAACAGACGCGAGATGAAGCCATGCAAGTGTAGCATGGGTGAGATGAGTCAAAACATGGAGCGATGGGACAAAATGTTTTCCAAGTTCAAACAAGGAGACGCAATTGTTCGATTCCGCGGAAATATGAGCTCAGAAAATACAGTAATGCGCGATCCAGTCATGTTCAGAATTATAGAAACAAAACATCCATTACTTGGAGACAAGTACAGAGTCTGGCCAAGCTACGACTTTGCAGTTGCAATCGAAGACAGCATTGACGGTGTAACTCATGCATTTAGAACCAAAGAATACGAGCTCAGAAACGAGCTGTACTATACAATATTGGATCTGCTAAAGATGAG
>JBJTCW010000062.1:0-9707 GCA_046092065.1 Candidatus Nitrosotenuis sp.
ATCAGGACTTTACGGGAGTCCAATCATTTGATGTTACAGACGTATCAGGATTGGTAAAGGACGTAAATGTCAAAGCAACCGCTCTTGACCAATGGCGTACCGAAGTTGTATACTCATTCAAGCCAGTAAAGCCATTTGACACATCTGCACTGGTTGTCAAGCTCTGGGATGAGAAGAGAAGCTCAAGAAGCAACGTCTTTCTCAACGCAGTTAAAGCAACTGGAAAAGATATGACCGAACAACCTGCTATGAAATCATCAAACGTTCCATCACCATTCTTCCAAGTAAATGATGGAATCTCTCCACGCAATGTAGATTGCAGACAAGGACTGGAACTAGTAATTCGCACAACTGGCGCGCCAGCATGCGTATATCCATTCACTGCAGAAAAACTACGAGCATGGGGACTGGTTGAGTAAAATCACAACCATTTCTTTTTGATTTTTTATGTTGTTTTGCTAGAATGATCTGTAGTAGGTTAGCTCTGACTACAGAGAATTTATTTATTGGCAGTTTTACTCAAGACCGATGACAAAACTCGTATTAACTGCAATTCTTACATTATTATCAATTTCACTTGTTTCAATTAGCTTTGCAGACACTGGCTGCAGAAGAGACTGCCAACCGCCAACTCTTGGTGTCACATACGAAGGACAAAAGGTAGTCGAAAAAGGTTTTACAATTAACGACAAATCATTAGATGTCTCTGAAAGAACACAAACTGTACCAACTACTGGTCTTAGAGCTGGTCAGCAAGTAAACATCAAAATACTCGCGTATGAGAACAGTGGTTCTGAATATCTCAGAGATGTATCATTATCAATTGGCAAATTCAATGATGATTTTCACAAAGACATCATTTCAACAGTATCGTTCAAGCAGGTCTTTAGTGCACTTGTCGGACATGCCATGACTTCGGACTCTGATGTCTCACAAACATCCGCAATAGTGGACCCAACTGGCTTGCTCAAGGATGTGACAGTAAAATCATCCAAGGTGGACTCCTATATCACAGAAGTTGACATGTCATTTAAGATACAAAGACCATTAGATGTCTCTGATATCATTATACAAACCATGGATGCAAAAAGGGAAACTGGCTATAACGTATTGCATGACGCAATCAAAGTAGGTGGCAAGGATGTCACCGAAAAGGCAGCACAACCAACAAAGACACCACCTCCGCCACCACTAAAGCAAATACACAACAAAGTGGCAATGCAAAAAGTCGAATGCAGAGATGGCTTTGAAAAAGTCACCAGAAATAACGGTGCAATCGCATGTGTGTCGACATATACTGCAGACCTGCTAAGAAGCATGGGTCACGCCTCCTAAACTATTCTATTTTGATCTCTTTTCCTTGTTTTGATTCCTGAGCGTCTAGCTTTTGTAATTCGTTTTGCAGGAATTTTCTGTATTTTGTAGCTTCTTCTTTGGTCATCTTGGAGACATTTGATGACAATAGGGTCCCCATCATGTTCATTCGCTCAATTAGGTCCATTGCGACAAATCTGCCCACGTTTTTGACCCGCATCAGAACATCAAGCTGATTTTTTACAACCTGGTTTATCTTTTCCAGGTCTTCAGATGTGGCCTTGCCCTTTTTTGTAATCTGGTATTTGCCGTCCTTGGTTTCCTCGATTAGTCCTTCATCCAATAGTCTGCCAAGCAATGGATAGATCAAGCCAGGTGATGGCTTCCACATTCCATCACTTTGTTGTTCTGCGGAATCAATGATCTCTTTGCCAGTGTGCGGTTTTGTTGATAACAATTCTAGAATGTAATATCTTGAGAATCCGCGCGGAATTGAACTTCCGACTCGCTGGAACCATTCTGATACCATGACTAAAAATATCGCTAGCGATAAATATAAGGATTCTGAGCGTGATTCTTTTGAAATACATATTTATCCGATTTTCAAAAGTCCATAGTATCAGATGACTGATTTTATCGAGTACGATCTAATTATTGTCGGATCCGGTCTTGCAGGTCTTAGAGCAGCAATAGAGGCAGCAAAGACAAGCTCGACTCTGAAAATTGGCGTAATATCCAAAGTGCAAGTAATGCGTTCCCATTCTGTTTCTGCAGAGGGAGGAACAGCTGCAGTATTATTTGAAGAGGAAGGTGACAGTATTGAATCTCATATTTATGATACAGTAAAAGGCAGCGACTTTTTAGCAGACCAAGACGTTGCAGAGCGACTCTGCAAAGAAATGCCAAAAGAAGTATATCAGTTGGAACACTGGGGAATGCCTTGGTCTCGACGCAAGGACGGACGAATCGGCCAGAGATACTTTGGAGGATATAGCTTTCCACGAGCTACATACGCATCTGACAAAGTTGGATTCTTTGAAATGCAAACGCTCTATGATACTTGCTTGAAATTTGACAATATCTCGTTTTTGAACGAATGGTTTGTCACGTCTATAATTCATGACGGCCAGCAATTCATGGGAGTTACCGCAATAGAATTGTCAAGCGGTACATTTTACACAATTCGTGCAAAGGCAATGATTATTGCAACTGGCGGTGCGGGAAGAATCTATTCATTTTCAACATATGCATTATCATCCACTCCTGACGGATTGGACATGGCATATCGTGCTGGTCTTGCACTAAAGGACATGGAGTTTGTCCAGTTCCACCCTACAGGAATTCTACCATCTGGAATATTGATCACAGAAGGCGCACGTGGAGAAGGAGGCTATCTTTTGAACAAGGACGGCGAGCGATTCATGAAGGACTATGCGCCATCAAAGATGGAGCTTGCACCACGTGATATCGTATCTAGAGCAATAATGAGCGAGATTCGTGCAGGACGTGGATTCAAGCATGAAACAGGTGTTGATTGCATGAAGCTAGACCTCAGACATGTTGGTGATGAAGTAATCAGAGAAAAACTCGGAGCGATTAGAGAAATATCTATCAAGTTTTCAGGAATCGATCCTTCACAAGAACCGCTAGACATCAGACCAGTATGTCATTACATGATGGGTGGAATTCACACCAACATTGATGGTGCAACAGAGCTCAAAGGAGTCTGGGCGGCAGGCGAAGCTGCATGCAATTCTGTTCACGGTGCAAATCGCCTTGGAGCAAACTCTACATCAGAATGCATTGTCTGGGGTAAAGTCACTGGAAAACTTGCGGCAGAACATGCACTAAATGCAAAGACCGGCGCTCAGTTCCCACATCACCTAGTTACTCTGGAAGAGAAGAGAATCTATGACGGAATATTCCGAGGCCAGGGAGAATACAATCCATATGAAATTAGACAAGAATTAACCGATATTCTAAACGACAAGGCTTACGTATATCGAACCGAATCAGACTTGGTAGAAGGACTAAAGAAGCTTCGAGAGATACGAGCAAAAAGCTGGAAACACGTAGACGACAAGGCAAAAGAATACAACACAAACTTTTCCAACGTAATGGAAATTGATTCAATGTTCAGAGTAGCCGAAACAGTACTGATTGGAGCCATAAACAGACGCGAATCCCGTGGTGCTCATTCAAGATTGGACTATCCAAGCAGAGATGATGCAAACTTTTTACACCACACACTTGCTTACTATGATCCAAAAGAGCCAATAATGAAAAAACACCCAGTAACAATAACAAGGTACCAGCCAGTGGAGCGCAAATACTAATGACAAAAAACAACAACCGCGAAGGAATCAAAGGCATGGCAAATCCAGGCCGATATGGAATAGAGCGATTTGCATACTGGCTGATGAGAATTACCGGCCTTGGCTTGCTCGCATATCTAATCGGACACATCTATGAAACAAGCAATATCATTAATGGAAAATCTGCATGGGAAAACATGCTCAACATTACACAGACAACTGAAGGCCACATCTTTTTGACTTTGGTAATTGGCATGTGTGTGTTTCATACCGCAAATGGTATTCGTGTAATGTTGGGACATGGTGGATATGGAGTTGGCAAGCCAGCAAGACCTGACTATCCATATGTACCAGCATCGCAAAACAGCATGCACAAGCTTTGCATTTATGCTTCCATTGGAATTGCAGCACTTGCAATGATGTACGGATTATCTGTATTATTTGGTGAATAAAATGCGCGAAAGCACAATAATGAAAATCCATTATGCAACCGCTCTTGGAGCTGTGGTGCTGGTGGCAGTCCATGTTTTGTTCAGAATTACAATGGGAAGCTTTTCAGGTTCACTAGAATATGAGCAGGTACTTGCAAACTACAAGTTTGTTCCATATGCAGTAATGCTGGAACTAATCTTGGTGTTATTATCAGTACACGGATTCAATGGACTGCGAGTCATTCTATTGGAGCTAAAACAAGGAAGATCATACGAAAAAGCAGTTACATACGGATGCATTGCTGGAATGGCAGGACTTGTTGCATTTGGTTCAAGGACTATATTGATGGCAAGCATGGGGATGACATAGATGAGCGAAACTGCGTTTGCCGAAGAGCAATCATCGACAGAAGTATCTTCATCAAAAACAGTAACATTGCGCATTGCCAAGTTTAATCCTGATCATGACTCTGGACAGCAGTTTGTGGATTTCCAAGTGCCGTACGAAAGATGGACTACCGTTCTAGACGCAGTGCTTGATGTCAAAAAGCACCTAGATCATTCAGTGGCAGTGAGATATTCGTGCAGACAGGCATCGTGCGGTTCTTGCGGCATGAAAATTAATGGCAGGCCAAGACTGGCGTGTTTTACAAAAATCTCAGAGCTGAACTCTGATGTCGTAACAGTAGAGCCAATGAACAACTATCCAATAATTCGGGACTTGGTGGTAAAGCTGGACCAAATGTTTGAAAATCACAAAAAAGTCCAGCCGTTCTTACTTCGAGAGGACTCGGAGGTTACTGGACCTACAAAAGAATTCAACCAGACTCCAGAGCAACTAGAAGAATACATCCAGTTTGCAAACTGCATCAAATGCGGTCTATGCAACTCTGCATGCCCTACAATGGCAACAGACTCGTCATTTTTGGGACCACAGGCATTGGGCCAGGCATACCGATACGTAGCAGACAACAGAGACAAGGGAAAGAACTCTAGACTAAAGATAATTGATGATTCTCATGGCATTTGGAGATGCCACTTTGCAGGCTCTTGCAGCCAGGTCTGTCCAAAAGGCGTGGACCCAGCAATGGGAATACAATTCTTGCGCGGATATCTGCTAGGATTTAGAAAATAATTATTTTTTGAGCTTTTTCGGGTTTGGGCTGTTGTTCACTTGGTTGTTGATTGCCTCTGCCATGAAATGATTTGATACGTTCACCTTGACATCATTTACTCCGTCTAGCTTTAGCAGATGATCGTGAATGTCTTGGCAAATCTTGAAACCAAAGACTGCTGGGCAAAATGGACTGGTAAGATGCAAGTCAACTTGTACAGCGCTTCCTGTTATGTTTACAGTGTCTACCAATTCCAGCTCTGTAATTGATGTGTTTATTTCGGGATCAACTATTCCGGATAATTCGTCAAAGATTTTTCTTCTGAGCTGTTGTAGGTCTTGAGACATAACCGACGAATCATCTATGCTATATATAACCATTATAACTTTATGATTGGAATGTATCGCTCTCGGTTGGACAAGAATCTGGACAAGCATACATTGGATTATGTTTCGTCTATATCAGATGATTCCGAGATTGCCATTTATGACATCATTGGAAGCCAGGCTCACTCTATCATGTTGTATGAGAATAAAATTCTGAACAAAACCGAAGTAAAAAAAATTCTAATCGCTCTTGAAAAACTCAAAAGGCAAAACCTATCGGCAAAATCTTCCGCAGAAGACATTCATGAGCTAATAGAAACAATGGTGATAAAAAAGACCGGCCTTGAGGCTGGCGGCAAAATGCACACTGCCCGGTCACGAAATGACCAAGTCGCACTGGATTTGCGCATGAAAATTCGGGATGACATTAACACTATTTGCAGCTGTATCTTGGACATGGTGCAAACTCTGGTTCTGTTGGCAGAAAAACACACCACCACTGCAATGCCTCTGTATACTCATTTGCAGCAGGCACAAATCGGTACGTTTTCGCACTTTTTGATATCATATTCAGATGCTTTACTGCGCGACTTTGAACGACTATACGACACATTTGAGCGGGTTAATCATTCTCCATTGGGTGCGGGTCCGGTTGGTGGAACTAGCCTTCCAATTAATAGAAACAGCACTGCAAAGATGCTTGGATTTTTTGCAGTCGTGGAAAATTCAATTGATGCCACATCGAATCGTGACGTAGTAGCGGAATACGTGGGAAACATCGCAATACTCATGACAAATCTGTCCAGAATCGCAGAAGACTTGGTGATATGGTCCACATCGGAATTTTCATTCGTGGAATTGTCTGATCAGTTTTCATCGCCGTCTAGTGTAATGCCGCAAAAGAAAAACCCAGACATTTTGGAGCTGACACGAGGCAAAACTGCACGAGTAATTGGAAATTTGGTTGCTATATTGTCTAATTTGAAAGGACTGGCATCAGGATATGGCCGAGATCTACAAGAGATAAAGCCGTCAGTGTTTTTGAGCTCGCGCACTGCAATATCCGCACTGGTAGTTTTGAATTCCATGTTTGCAACACTAAAGGTAAACAAGCAAAAGATGAATCAAATCGCAGATTCTGGATATCTTGCAGCACTAGACATTGCAGAGGCTTTGGTCAAGGAAGGCCTTCCATTTAGGACTGCTCACAAAGTTGTCGGCAAACTAGTCCAAATAGCACACGAATCCAAGATTTCCCTATCAGAGCTTACATTATCTGAAGTAGCAAGGTCTGTTTCTGAGAAAGAATTTGATGCCAAAAAGCTAGGCAAAATCATATCTTCAATTAACGCACAATCCTCTCTGAAAAATCGCTCATCATTGGGCTCATCTGGAATAGCAGAGCAAAAACGACTCATCTCAAAGCGCAAAGCCAAGATAAAGCAATACCAGAATAATTTGACAAAGCGCAGCTCCCAGATCACACTGGCAATTGAAAAGCTGTCCTCGCGAGTAAAAATGCTAAGTAAATAGCGGGTTCGCGGGGATTCGGACCCCGGACAGCCGGATTAAAAGTCCGGTACTCTACCTGGCTGAGCTACGAACCCTTCGCAAATTCTCAAAACCGTGTATAATTTAGTCTTTGGATGAAGGATTTTTCCAATATGATAACTTTAAAAAAGGAAATTCTTCAATCAAAATTCAAGCCCTTGTAGTATAGCCCGGTCTAGAATTCGGCCCTGTCACGGCTGAGACGCGTGTTCAAATCCCGCCGAGGGCGCTTTTCTTTAATCCTAATATCTAATCAAAAAATCATACCTACAATGAGGCTGATAAAAAAAGGCGCAGAAGGCGACATCTATGCAACAAAATTTGGCAATGATCCTGCAATTCTCAAAACACGCAAGGTCAAACCGTATAGACATCCAATACTGGATAATAAAATCAGAAAGCAAAGAACAATCCGCGAAGCATCAATGTTGTCAGAAGCGAAATCTGTTGGAGTACACACACCACTAGTGTATCAAGTCAATGTTACTGATTGCACAATATTGATGCAGCAAATAGATGGAATCATGGTCAGAAACCTTGAAGGTACCAAACTAAAATCAGCCTGTACACAAATCGGCAAAATCACTGCGACACTTCACAAAAATGGCATAGTTCACGGGGATCTCACTACATCAAATTTTATTGCAAAAAACAACAAAATCTATGCAATTGACTTTGGTCTTGCACAAAAATCCGTCCGCGTAGAAGACCATGCCGTAGACTTGAGACTATTCAAAGAGATTCTGGGAAGCGCACATGTGCTAGTAATGGAATCTTTGTGGAAATCGTTTCTGTCAGGATACAAGTCTGTTGTAGGCCTTGAAAGACTAAACAAGATACTAAACCAGTTATCAATAATAGAAGGAAGGGGAAGATATGCAAGAATGGAATGACATCTATTTTGTATCATCTAATAGACACAAGTATACTGAAGTAAAAGAGATTCTCAGAACATTTGGAATAAGGGCTGGATTCTTTGAAGCAACTCTTACTGAAATCCAATCTGATTCATTATCCGAAATTGCCAGAATAAAGGCACTGGATGCGTTTTCCAAATGCAAAAAACCAATCATAATAGAAGACGATGCACTTGTTGTAGAATCACTTGGTGGCTTTCCTGGGCCATATTCATCATACGTGTATGGTACAATAGGCAACAAAGGAATCGTATCTTTGACAAAAAAGAACAGAAAAGCAAAATTTTGCGCCACAATATCATACTGTGACAAGAGAAAAAAACCGATTTTGTTTGAGGGAATTGTTCCTGGAAAAATCGCAAACAAAGTCACCAGTGGAGGTTGGGGTTATGATCCAATATTCATTCCACAAGGAAAAACCAAGACATATGCGCAAATCTCTGACAAAAATACCCTATCTCACAGGTACAGAGCACTGGAAAAATTCGCTAGCTGGTTTGTGCGTACGCAGAGATAAACGGGTCTATTTGCCTCTGCTGGTTTTGCAATAATACGATTCTGGATATGGCGCTTTCATTTGACACGGAATAGATCTGGCTTTTTTGTGCTAGCTGGCTTGCAAAGCGGCTGATCTCATCAAATTCCAACGTGTCAGAATAACTCAGCCTGTTGGTAGAGCGTCCAATATGCATGTAGGACTTTATCTCAATAAAGTGAGCATTTGCCCGTCTAATCATATCAGCAAATGCTGGAATCATCGACTCGGAATCGTTATGATTTCGAATCATAGTCATTCTGAGTACGGTTCTGGTGTCTAGATTTTGCAATAATTCTAGGGATTGGTTCCATCGTTCCCAAGAATCATCATATCTTGGCTTGTTTATTTTCATAAAAGAATCGTAATCTGCAGCGTTTGTGGACAGGTAAATCTGTGTAGGAAGTGCATCTTCATCCTGGAGCCTCTTTAGCATTTGCGGTTCCTGGCCGTTTGTTACAAGAAATATTGATTTTGTAGCCGGTAAAGTCTTGAGATATCGTATCAATTCTGGCAATTTTGGATACATTGTTGGCTCGCCAGATAATGATATTGCATAGTGAGCTGGTAGCAATGATTCGTCTAGCTTTTTTGTAATTGCCTTGGGATCACCGTAAAACCCCATGATCAATTTTTTGCGCTCTTCCATTAGATTAATGACAATGTCTTCTGGTTCCGCAACATTTTCCGGATTCATCTCCAAAGAATCGTAAAACTCCATTGGGCGCCAGCAATACACGCACCTGTTCTCGCAATACATTCCAGCTGGGGAAAACTCCATACATTGATGTGTTGATATACCATAGAACTTGTGCTTGTAGCAACTTTCCTCGCCCTTGAATGATTTTTTTGTCCAGTGACATAACTCCACGGTAGAATGGTCTGAAATCCCGTACTTGGCTTTTTTTAGCTGTTGTTGTATAGTGGACTTTATCTGAATAATGTCGTTTTCCACGAATTCTCCAGAGCAGCTCATAAGTGTGGTTTTTGTCTAGTTTTACTTAATTTCTCTGATTGTACTGGGTTATTCGTGATTAATTATTTCAATATATTTAGATCATTATTGTAAAAATTCACACTAAATCTTAAATACAAAAAATTCCTATACTAATTAATGCGGAAGGATGTAAAATCCAACAAATAGTCCGCGCGTGGCTCAGTGGAACGATATAGTGAACCATGAACGCTCAGGCGTTATGGTAT
>JBJTCW010000063.1:0-1844 GCA_046092065.1 Candidatus Nitrosotenuis sp.
AGGATATGCAGATTGGTGAAAGGTGGGCAGAGCATCTAGAGGAGCTTTATACAGATAAGAACGATTATAAGGATGGAATACTGGATGAATTAGAGACATAGTCAATACAGGAAGAAGAGAACTGTAATGATACTATCTTGAGAAGTGAGGTTGAGAAGTCAATAAAGATGTTAAAAAATAACAAGAGCTGCGGAGTAGATGGTATACCAGCAGAAATGATCAAGGCCAGTGGATCAAAAACTGTTGATAAGATCTGGGAAGTGTGCAAACAAATATGGGAGACTGAAATTTGGCCAGATGATTGGTGTAAGTCAATTGTAGTCCCAATTCCAAAGAAAGGAGACTTGACAGAGTGCTGCAATTACCGCACGATAGCGCTTATTCCTCACGTCTGTAAAATAATGCTTAACATCGTGTTGCATCGAGTAAGAGGAGTAATAACAGACAATTTGAGTGACGAACAAGGAGGATTTAGGAAAGACTACAGTACAGTCCAGCAGATACTGATATTGAGATTAATAGCAGAAGATAGGTTAGCAAAAAACAAGAATCTGTACCATTGCTTTGTGGACTTTAAGAAAGCGTTTGACTCGGTTTGGCACAGAGGCCTATGGGCAAGCTTAAAGGCTATGGAAACACCTGGTAAAGCGATAAGAGTTCTAAATAATTTATATGAGAAATCAGAAATGGCCGTGAAGACAAAAGGAGGATTGAGTAGGTGGGTTAGAACAACTATAGGCAGCAGACAGGGGGATCCATTGTCACCTCTTATGTTTCTAGCGCTACTAGAAAAAATAATGGAAATTATGGAATGCGGTGCAACTGGAGGAATTAATGTGCAGGGACGAATAATTAAAGACTTACGATTTGCTGATGATATAGATCTACTGGCTGAAACAGAGACCGATCTACAAAAACTAACTACCGAATTATATGAAAGTGGAAAGAGCTATGGACTTATGATCAATAGAGAAAAGACAAAGGTTATGGCAATGGGAAAGGATGTTACAGCAGATATAAGAATTGAAGATACAAACGTAGAGCTTGTAGACAAGTTTGTGTATCTGGGAAGCTTGATCACACGGGATAATAACTGCAGTCAAGAAATTAGACGAAGAATCAGCATCGCAACAGGCGTGTATGGTTCATTGAATGAGATATGGAAAAATAAGAAGATATCAATTAAGAATAAACTACATCTGTTAGATTCGTGTGTTATGTCAACATTGTTGTATGCTTGTGAATTATGGACATTAAAGAAAGACGACAGAAAGACACTGGATGCTTTTGAGATGAAATGTTATAGAAGAATGCTTCGTTTCGGTTGGGCAGAGAAAAGAACAAATGACAGCATAAGATCTCAGATAAACCGGATGAAGACAGTCACAACAAAGGTTATGGAAAGGAAGATGAGTTTGTTTGGGCACATATGTCGAATGAAGGATGATAGAATTTTAAAAATGGTGTTGTTTGCTGTAACAGATGGAAAAAGGAAAAGAGGAAAGCCTGCAAGAAGATGGCTGGATGACATCACAGAATGGAGTGGAAAAAGTGTTTGGATGGCCAAGAGGGAAGCTGAACAAAGGAAGGGCTATCGGGCAAGGAGATGAAGTCATCGGCCTCGATGGTCTAAAGACTATGGGGAACGATGGATGGATGGAAACACTTGACGTGAATTCAGATATAAGCAAATCACTTTGGAAATCCTTCATCATTTTTTATGTGATTAGACTTGTGACATGCATGAAAGAAATCAGTCACATAGAGGAAGTAAAATGTCTTCAGCCCATCTGTAATGTACCAAAAGTGTTAAGACTTGCATGAAGTCATATTCTCCTGCCTGT
>JBJTCW010000064.1:0-4443 GCA_046092065.1 Candidatus Nitrosotenuis sp.
TCGTAATAGTCTCCATTCCTGAGTTCTCATTATTTTCCCATACAGGACATCAGCTTCTGACATTACATCAAGTAGTTTTATCATGTCTTTGTTGGAAATATTACTAGTCACTATGCTAGAGTAAAATGCATTGATCTTCTCCCTAGGATCAATTCTTAGCGAATACAATACGCTTTGTGCTTCTTGCTTTGTTTTTGCCTTGAAAAATGTGTTCACTCCAGCCTCAATATCAAGTGCTTCAAATGACTTGTCAGATAGTACATCAAATCCGCCAAGTTGTGCCTGTGCCATATTCAAAAGTGAGCGAATGTCACCCTTGCATTCCACAATAATTTTGATTATTGTTCCAGGAGAAAGCTTTGCTCCTTCTTCTTTGAGAACTTTGCCAAGATACAGTGCCAATAGTCTTGGCGGTAGTGGCTTTAGGTAAACCACTTTGGTTGTTTTTTTGATGTTTTTCATTTTATCAGAATCATCAGAGTTTGCGGCAAGAATTATCGGTATGGTCGGTTCTTTGAGAATTTTCAGTAACGCCTCCACTCCTCCAAAGTCCGCACGTCCGTGAATTCCATCTACCTCATCGATGAATATCATCGGTTTGCCAAGCAGACTAGTATTGCCAAGTAATGGAGACAGTAATTCTTCAATGTTTGATTTGTTTCTGACATCGCTTGCGTTCATTCCAACCAAGTCATAGCCAAATTCTTTTGCTGTCAGATGTGCAATAGTAGTCTTGCCAATTCCTGGAGGACCTACAAGTAGAATTGGTTTTGCGCCTTTTTTCCACTTTACGAGCCAGTCAACGATGGATTTTCTAGATTCTTCATTGCCAATCATGTCAATGATTTTCTTTGGCCTATGTTTTTCAGACCACATCATAGTATAATCACTTTGGAATCTTTGCGGAAAACTCTGACCACAAGTTAACCTTGTCTAGCTGGTTATACCAATATTGGTTGTAATGCTCCACGGTCAAAAACAAAAATTCCAAAAATTCTGTGTGAGAGAAATTCTTTGGCAACAATTCCAATGCAAGTCTAGCGTCTGACAGATACAATTCGCTTTTCTTCATAGTATATTCAAAGCCCTTTTTGACATCATTTGTCAAAAGCGAATAGTATAATGGCCAGGATGGAACCTTGACAAATTTATTTTTGATAGAATCCTCGATTTCATTTCCACAACCAACACCTTCTGCAGCACGTGCCATTCCAAGATAGAATATCTCACCCAGTGGGTTTTTTGATAGAGCCATGTTTCTTCCTGCAGTTCCCATCACTGCACGGTATTTTTTGTAGCACAAATTCATCTGCTCTTCTGTGATTTTAGTAGGCGTAGTCTTTAGTTTGGTATCTATGTATTGCCCAAGACGAGCATCCTTGAACCCATCTTCAAATTCTTGCAAGACTTGCTCTCCGCCTTTTGCGATTTTGTCTCGTGCAAGCTTCAAAATGTACGGATTCATCAGCTTGTAATCATCCAAATATTCCAAATCCTCGTCTTTATCGACAATTCTGTCCATTGGTTCTGAAAGATCAAT
Organism: Candidatus Nitrosotenuis sp.; assembly: GCA_046092065.1. GTDB lineage: Archaea > Thermoproteota > Nitrososphaeria > Nitrososphaerales > Nitrosopumilaceae > Nitrosotenuis. The sequence goes on from JBJTCW010000064.1 coordinate 1,541, forward strand.
TGCGATGATATGGCCATCAACTAGGTCCTGACGCATTTGAGCCGATTTTGTGTTTGTATATTCAGATGCTGCATCATATAATGCACAAAAAACAGGAAGTGTCATCTTGACAAAATTAGAGTTCAGAATTCTCAGGACTCTGTCTTTGAGAACATCGGGATTTTCCAGCTTTGATTTTATTGCAGGAATTTCTGAATCCTGTAGAATAATTTCTGTTGTGCCCACCTCATCTGCAAATGCCTTTTGTGTGGAAGCTGGTGAGTTATCATTTTTAATTTCACGGAGCAGATCATCTGCAAATCTTTGTGCAAATTTTGGAAACTCACTTTCCGCTTCTTCTTTATACTGATTAAACAGCTTAAAGCCCTTGGACTTGAATAATCCTTGTTTGATTATTTGCTTGCCAGATTTTGTAGACATTAATGCCTCTTTTGAGACTACAGACTGGTCTTTGCTACTCACAGTGATGTAGCTTTTCGTCTAGTTATTTAGCCTTTCAAGATTTCTTGACTTAAATTACGAAAAAATTTCAAAATATACATGCAGACAATTCAGATACTAAAAGAAGCATCAAGACTCGTTTATGAAAATGTCAAGGATCTGGCAGGGACTAAAGCAGCTGCAGAAGATCATGGCATAGGTAAGGGAGGAGACATTTCTCGCAAAATAGACATTGTTGCAGAAAAAACAGTTCTAGATTATCTAAAGAAAGTAAAATTTGACTGCATTGTACTTGGAGAAGAATGTGGCAGAGTAGAATTATCAAAAAACCCAAAAGGGTTTGTGATAATGGATGCAATTGATGGATCGGCAAATGCAGTAAGAGGACTTCCCTTCTTTTGTTGTTCATTAGCGTTTGCTCCAAAAAACAAGCTGAGCTCCATTACAGATGGTATTGTAACAGATCTATCCAATGGAGACATGTATTGGGCTACAAAAGGCAAAGGTGCTTATCTGAACAACAAAAAGATAACAGTGCACAAACAAAAGCCAGTCTACAAAATAGTTGGGATCAATGTTTCAGGGGCCACGCCAAAACTAGTAAAAAGAATTCAACCAATTTTTGAAAACTCTAATCATTCAAGACACCTTGGAGCAAATGCACTAGAAGTGGCATTATTTGCAAGAGGACTGATTGATGTCTATATTGATCTGCGAGAGAAAATCAGAGTCACAGACATGGCTGCAGGCTACATACTAGCAAAAGAAGCCGGAGGCATACTATTAGACCAAAAACTAAAGCCACTAGATTCCGACTTGTCATATGAAACAAGATTATCATTCATTGCAGCTGCCAACAAACCGATTTTATCAGAGATAACAAAACAGCTAAAGCTGTAATCAGGCTCAAAATTTGGACCGGATTTGGAATTAGGTTTAATAGCATAATGATAAGCTAAATCATTCAATGAACAGACCAGTATTTGCCATTCTTCTTGCAGCAATTTTGATTGCACCAATTCTTGCACACGAATCATTTGCAGAGAATTCCAAGTGTGATGGAGATTGCGAAGCGCCAACACTAGGAACCCTTGATGATGGTAAAAGAATAGTTGAGAAAGGATTTACAATCAACGATCAAGCATTTGACATATCTGGATTCACGCAAACAGTTTCTGCTCAAACTTTAGTTGTAGGACAACAAAATACAGTAAAAATGATTGTATACGAGAACAGTGGCGCCAAATCGCTTCGTTATGCATCATTTGCATTAGCTGACTATAAAGGAGAGCGAGATCAAACTCAAAAAGCAAGAATTGCATTCATGCAAGACTTTAACGGAGTTCAAAAGTTAGACATCCTAGACTTTGACAATATATTTTCCAATGTCAAATACAATGCAACAACAACAGATTCCTTTACTACTATGATCGAGTTTACTTTTGATATTGCAAAACCAGTGCCAAAATCCTCTATCATAATAGAAGCATGGGATGACGCAAGAAATGTACGAAAATCAGTCCTCATAGATGGAATTCAGGTGGACGACAAAAGCATGGAAAAAGTCAAAGGAGATAAGATGATGGAAAAGAAAAAGTTAGAAAAGAAAGCTCCGGTAAAGGTAGAAGAGCAAAAAGAAGAAAAATCAGACAAGAAACAAAAGCAGACAAAGAAACCTCAGATAGCAAAAGGCAAGAAAAAGATCCAGCTAAAGCAACAATACCAATAGAATTCAATTTTATTTTTCTTTAATTTTTAGGGTAATTTATGACTAGATATCACGTATGGTTTTTAGAAGAGATTTGCTTGCATGGATTGCTGTTTCAGGATAACAGTTTAGCATCCATCCATTTTGGATTTTATCAAAGCTCATCTTTGCACATTTGGTATCTGATTCTAGACGACTGTTGTCATTTTTCCAGGAGAAGCCATTTGCTATTATAGAATCAGGATATTCATGTCCCTTTAGTAATGTTATTTGATTTGTATTATAATTCACAGAGATTTCAGCATACAGCGCATTTGGATACAGGTATATCACATTTTTGTGACTTGTGATTGCCTTGAATTCTTTTTTTGTCACATATTCATTATGAAGAACAATAACCTTATCATATTTGTCAAGTATTGATGGATTTTTGTCAACATCTATGTCTGAAATAAAATTATAGCACAATAATTTCAGCACTTGTACTGCATTACCACTAGATTCGAATCTGTTTGGATAATTTTGTGTAAGATCTACAGTAAGGCATGACTTGTCACATTTTCCATGATAATAGTCATAAAATCCCCCATCAGAATATGCTGCAGCAGTAAAAACAGGATGGATCACTATTGTTTTGTCTTTGGATTTGTTTAACGGTTGCACTTCGGAATAAATTTTAGAATTTTTTGGATTTAGTTCAAAGAGAACATTTTTCCATACTTTTTTTCCATTCTCTACAGAATAATCATTTTCC
>JBJTCW010000065.1:0-2111 GCA_046092065.1 Candidatus Nitrosotenuis sp.
TTACTAGCTAAAGCAGTTGCAAATGAAAGCAATGCTCACTTTATCAGCATTTCAGGTCCAGAGATAATGAGCAAGTTTTACGGTGAAAGCGAAGCTCGACTCAGGGAAATTTTCAAAGAGGCAAGAGAAAAAGCACCATCAATAATTTTCGTAGATGAAATTGATTCCATTGCGCCAAAAAGAGAAGAGGTAACAGGTGAAGTAGAACGACGTGTTGTATCACAAATGCTATCACTAATGGATGGTCTTGAGGCAAGAGGCAAGGTAATTGTCATTGCAGCAACAAACAGACCAAACGCAATCGACCCGGCACTGAGAAGACCAGGAAGATTTGACAGGGAAATCGAGATCAAAGTACCAGACAAGAAAGGCAGAAAAGACATTCTCAACATTCACACAAGAAACATGCCACTAGTAACAGAAGAAAACGACACAAACTATGTCAACATAGACAAAATTGCTTCAGTTAGCCACGGCTATGTAGGCGCAGACTTGGAATATCTCTGCAAAGAAGCAGCAATGAAATGCCTTAGAAGATTACTTCCAGAGTTAAACATGGAAGATGAAAAACTTCCTCCAGAAACACTTGACAAGCTTATCGTAAACAATGAAGATTTCCAAAAGGCACTCATCGAAATAACTCCATCTGGAATGCGTGAGGTTTTCATTGAAAACCCAGATGTCAAATGGGATGACATTGGCGGACTAAAAGAAGTAAAGCAACAGCTCCAAGAAGCAGTAGAATGGCCAATGAAGTATCCCGCATTATACGACAAGTTGGGCCATAAAATGCCACGGGGAATCCTCTTGCATGGACCAAGCGGCGTTGGCAAGACCTTGCTTGCAAAGGCAATAGCAACAGAAAGTGAAGCAAACTTTGTCTCAGTGAGAGGACCAGAATTATTATCAAAATGGGTTGGAGAATCAGAACGCGGAATCAGAGAGATATTTCGACGTGCAAGGCAGGCATCACCATGTGTTGTATTTTTCGATGAAGTTGATTCCATTGCGCCAATCAGAGGTGCTGGTGCAGAGACAGCAGTAACAGAGCGTGTTGTTAGTCAGCTTCTAACTGAACTGGACGGAATGGAAAACATGCATGGAGTGATTGTTTTAGCAGCAACAAACAGGGCAGACATGATAGATCCAGCATTGCTTAGACCTGGTCGATTTGACAAAATCATACAGATCCCAATGCCGGACAAGGACAGCAGACGACAAATATTAGAAATTACTGCAAAGAGCATTCCAGCAGTTGCAGACAAAAATGAGCTTGACTATGTCAACTTGGATAAAATTGCCGAGATGACAGACGGCATGAGTGGAGCAGACGTAGCAGCAATTGCAAATACCGCGGTATCCATTGTAATTCACGAATATCTAGACAAACGCCCAACAAAAGAGGAGCTTGAAAAGGCAACTACAGTGGCCAAAGTAACCATGAGACACTTTGAAGAAGCAGTCAAAAAAGTCAAGACACAAAAAGACCTCAAGATTGGTCAAAAGATAGCAGTACCATACTACAGATAATTAAAATACGAACAAAACCCAGTTTTTCATAAATGTCTGAATATCGCGGCTATGATGGTAAAGCTCTAGAATTTCTAAAACAAAACAAGGTCAGAGTTGGAGACACGATCAAAGTCACAACAGATTCTGAACAAGTCGCTACGGTTATGCCAAGATACGAACACAGTGATGATTCCCACATTGTAGTCAAATTCAAAAGCGGATACAATGTTGGCCTACGCCTAGATAAAATAAAAAACATACAATTTCTATCTTCTCCTCCCAATACAACAGATGCTTTCCTAGCTAAACACAATCCATTGCTGCCAAAGATCTTGTTATTATCTACAGGCGGAACAATAGCTAGCAGAATTGACTATAGAACAGGCAGTGTTACGCCAGCGTTATCTGCACAAGAATTAAACGCATCAGTGCCAGAGCTAGCAGAAATTGCAAATATTGATGCCGAAGTATTGTTCTCCGAATATTCTGAAAACATCACGCCAGAGCACTGGTTAAAAATAGCGCAAAAATTGGATTCACTTGCAAAATCTGACTATAACGGGATTTTAGTAGCACACGGAACCGATACTATGCAATAT
>JBJTCW010000066.1:0-3823 GCA_046092065.1 Candidatus Nitrosotenuis sp.
ATTCAATGCTTACAAAATAAACCTCACAAAGATAGAGTCGAGGCCAAACAAAAGTACTCCATGGGAATACAACTTTTATGTAGATTTTGACGGAAATGAAGACGACCAAAAGATATCTGAGCTGCTAAAGAAGATCAGTAGTCAGTGCATATTTCTCAAAATACTCGGATCATACAAAAAAGCAAAACTAGCCTAGAAGCCCTTTGGCTTTCTTACACTAAAAGCTGCACTAAATCCAATTATTACAACACCCGCAGTTATGACCATGAAATGATACGTGAACAATAACGGATCGGTGTTCTTTTGGAAGGTGCCAGTGACTTGTAATTCTGACTGGCCTTGATTCGTGATTACAATCTTTGTGTTACCGTCACGTAAGATAACCCAGTCAAACAGTATCTGTTTTTTAAAATCGGCATCTTTTTGGATGGTATCACCTGGAGTCTCCAGCTTGACGTGGAATTTTTCGCCAGTTACTTTGAATATTTGGTGTGTGCTTTTTGGTGCAAAGAATTGATATGATGCGGATTTTTCCATAGCAATTTTGTCATCCAAGGTCACAGTTTGGAGTCCTATGGAAGTGACCAGCGCATATGCACCGATTCCAATTATTATTGCACCTACTATTATTCCGGCAATAGTGAACTTGTTTAGCACAGAAGACTAACCAAACCTAGACAATAAAAAACTTACATCAAATCTACGTCATGAGGCTGGCTTTCAGCAAATCCTGCCCTAGACATTTTAATAAATTCAGCATTTTGTTGCATTTGTGGAATGGTATGCGCCCCACAGTAGCTCAGGCCGGAACGTACACCACCAGCTAGTTGCTTTATGATGTCAGTTACTGTTCCTTTGTATGGGACCATTGCTTCCACACCTTCAGCAACATAATCATTAAGATCGTCATTGGTTGCGGCACTTCCTATTTCCTTTGATTTTCTGCCAAGCGCTGCAGAAAATGAAGCCATGCCGCGGTAAATTTTGTATCTTTTTCCATTTTTCATTACAAAGGATCCTGGGCTCTCATCTGTTCCTCCAAACAGGCTTCCAACCATCACAGTGGATGCACCTGCAGCCAAAGCCTTTGTTAGGTCTCCAGAGGTTCTTGTTCCACCATCAGAAATTATTGGTATTTCGTATTTTTTGCCAATCTGGGCGCAATCATAAACTGCAGTCAATTGTGGAACTCCAGAACCGGTAATCACACGGGTTATGCAAATAGAGCCAGAACCAACACCCACCTTGACTGCATCCACTCCTGCTTTAATCAGGTCTTCTGCACCTCTTGCCGTAGCTACGTTTCCTGCAATTAACTCACAGTTTGGAAATGCCTTTTTGATATTGCGAATTGTGTTTATTGCATTTTCGCTGTGTCCATGCGCTATATCGACTACAATAGCATCAGCGTCTGCTTCTAGTAGTGCTTCTGTTCTTTCCATAAAGTCACCTTTAACGCCAACTGCTGCACCAACTAGAGGCCTTCCTTTTTTGTCCTTTGAGGAATTTGGATAGTTTTCATTATGAGTAATGTCCTTGCTTGTGACAAGACCCTTAACTTGGCCTTTATCATCCACCAGAGGTAGTTTTTCTATTCTATTTTGGCGTAGGATTTCTTTTGCCTCAACTGGATTGATTCCTGGCTTTGCTGTGATCACATCCTTTGTCATGATATCTTTGACCAGCTTGTTCGAGCTGGCCTCAAACATGACATCGCGATGTGTCAAGATACCTGCTAGCTTGGAGTCTTTGACTACCAGTAGCCCAGAGACGCCTTTTTCACGCATGTAATTTATGGCGTCTTGAGTGGATTGATCAGGAGATATAGTATATGGGTTTTCTATCATTACACTTGCGGATCGTTTTACTTTGAGAACTTCTTCGACCTCTTCTTCTACAGTTAGAAATCTGTGAATTATTCCAATTCCGCCTTCCCGTGCCATGGTAGTTGCCATTGCAGCTTCTGTAACAGTATCCATGTTTGCACTGATTAGCGGTATGTTAAGTGAGATATTCTTGGATAGTTTTGTGCTTAGATCTGTTTGCGATCTTGTAGTAATGTTAGAATATTTGGGCACAAGAAGAACATCATCAAAAGTTAATCCTTCTTTAATTTCCAAACCTTTTACAGAAGATTTTGGATATGTTATAAGCCTTTCCTGATTTGTTTGGATAATTTTTGCGCTACAGAAATTGCGTCTTTTGTTTCTTTGACGTTGTGTGTGCGTATGATATCTGCTCCATTTAGAACTGCGATAGATTCTGCCGCAACAGATCCATAAATTCGATCATGTGGATCTTTGTCAAGTATTTTTCCAATAAATGATTTGTTAGAAACAGAGATCAAAATAGGAAATCCAAGTTTTAGTGAGGAGAGATTTTGCAATATTGTTAGATCTCTTTTGAACCAGTCTGTCTGTATTTTTGTAAAAAATGGATTTTTGCCAGTTTTTCTAAAAAAGCCAATTGCCGGATCTAGCACTATGTTGTTTTTTGATATGTGAGAGTTTTTTGCAATGTCAAGACTTTGCTTTAACAAATACTTGGTTTGAGCGATTGGATTCCTGAGTGAGGATTTTCCATATGCGCACAATATCAGAGATGGACGATATTTTTCCATTACAGAACTCATATTTTTGTCGTATTTTAGCCCAGAAACATCGTTAATGATATCCACGCCATGCTCTAATGATTCCTTGGCCACGGATGCTCTACACGTATCAACAGAGATAGGCAGATTTGATACTTTTTGGACCTGTTTTATTGCTGCAAGTATTCGTCTAGTTTCTTCTTTTTCTGAAATCAATGTGGACAGATATGGTGCAGTAGACATACCTCCAATATCTACAAGGTCAACACCATCTTGTTCCATTTGCAACACTTGATTTGAGATCTGATTTCCACGCTTGATGGATTTTTTGTAAAACGATTCCGGGCTGGTATTAATTATGCCCATAATGCGAACGGGATTTTGTCCTCCTACTTTGATTGGACCTAGCTTATTCACATCGTTTATGATATTGTATGGTGATTTTAGAGTTAATGATTCGAGGCTGGAACGCAAAATATACCAAAATAATTCAGGAATTTGGATACAAAAGACAAGACGATAGAAGAGCCGCGACCATATTAGATTCAATCATAACAAAACAATTTCCAATATCCAAGCTAAAGAACATGATCAACAACAAGCCTGTTTTTGTCATTGGTTCTGGGCCGTCGTTGGAATCTACATTGCCAATTATCAAAAAATATGACGCGTTAAAGATTTGTGCAGATACTGCATTGGAAATACTAGTACAAAACAAAATCAAGCCTCAAATCATAGTGACTGATCTAGATGGAGACTTGGAATTGATAAAAAAATCTAGCAAGACTAGCACAGTAATAGTTCATGCCCATGGAGACAATATTTCAAAATTAGCTAGTGTAAAAAATTTTAGAAATTGTATTGGCACGACTCAGACGGAGAACATTGGCAAAATAACTAATTTTGGTGGGTTCACGGATGGAGACAGATGTGTATTTTTGGCAAGTAAATTTGGAGCGTCCAAGATAGTTCTATTTGGGATGGATTTTGGCCCCAAAATAGGCAAGTATTCCAATACAAAAAAATCTGAAAGAAAAATCAAGCTGAAAAAATTGCAATATGCAAAGATGCTTTTAGAATGGCTTGCGCCAAAAACAAAATCAGAATTATACACATTATCAAAGCCGATCAAGGGCTTCAAAAAAATAACATACCGACAACTAGAACATAGCATTTTTAGCTAGAATGCGTTTTAATACCGACATCACAGATAAAGATCATGCAGTTTTCTGA